>JAKSVD010000024.1 GCA_024408305.1 Bacilli bacterium
TATTCAATAACTAGACGGGGCTAACACCTCGTCTTTTTATTATGATTTATAAGGCGATTCTGGCTAAATCTAAATATAGATAAGGACCGCCTTATAATTACTAATAGTGCGTCTTAAAACGCTTCTTTTATAGTTTGAAAAATATTTCAGAATCAATCCATTAAATATTAATAACCAAAAAAGAAAAGCCCGCAGTTTTGCGGGCAAATCAATTGGTTAAGTGATCAATCGTCTCCGCCAAGAGCTTCAAGGCCTTTGACGTTGCTAACCTTATTTGGGTTAACAGATTTAACAACTGGTGTGAAGACTGCAAATGATGCAATAATCAAGACTGTGCAATAGATTGGAAGGACAAACCACGCTTTTGTGAAATTGAACAAGAGGCCCAAGAGAACAGGAGTTACTGTCTGAGCGGCCATTGATGATGCGTAATAATATCCGGTGAACTTTCCAATCTTCTTTGACGAACATAATTCAACGACCATTGGGAAGGAACAGGTATTAACTAAGGCAATACCATATCCTTTGATGATCCAAACCACGAACATTAAGGCTGGAAGTGATGCATATCCAGTTTCTGGGTTGATAGTTGGGTTCTGGCTTGTTAAACCAACGACTGCAAACAAGGCTGCACCGATGATATAAAGAGCTAAACCGATTGAGATTGTCCACTTTCTTGTTAGTTTGTCTGCTATGAAGCCAGCTGTTGCAAAGCCTGCAACAGAAGCAACACCACCAACGATTGTTAAGATTGTGTTGTTGGATGAAGAAGCTTTTAAGTAGTAAATAATGAAGTTTCCAATATATGTTCCGATAGCGTTATCGCACATAAACCATAGGAATTCAGCGATTAAAATGCCCCAGAGCATGATTTTATTAGCCTTAGGCATTGGCTTTTCGTCATCGACAGCAACTTCAATTGCAGCTTCCTTTTCGCCTGCCTCTAATTCATCTCTCATTTCTTCTGCAATTTTGTTTTCCTTAACTGTGAAGAATAAAACAAGTGCTGAAATTACCATTAAAACAGAGGCGATGATGAATGGAAGTTCAATTGTCCAAAGGTTTCTTGTGGCATCAGGAGATTTGATGTAATTGGATAAAACCAAGAACAAGCCAAGAACGGTAGCACATGCACCACCAAGGTAGCCCATGATGTTGATGATTCCGTTTGCCTTTGCACGGACAGGCTTAGGTGTAATGTCTGGCATTAAGGCAACTGCTGGGTTTCTATACATCATCATGAACATCAAGACAATTGCCATGCAAATGACCATTCCAACAATCTTGTTGAAATGGAAGCATAATGGGATGAATGGGAAAGCGATAGCGGAAACAAATGTGCCAACCAAGATGTATGGCATACGCTTGCCAATAGGTGTCTTCGTTTTGTCTGAAAGATTTCCGAAGATAGGGAGCAATATCAATGCAGCAAGGTTATCGCATGCCATGATAATACCTACGATCCATTGGACGTTTAATAACTTATCCTGGTTTTCCGCCAACTGAAGATCCGCGCTAGTTAAATGATAAACATTTCTAGCAAAGATATCTGTTAGGAGGGTAGGGCACCAGGAGTCATAAATCTGCCAAAGGAGTAAGATTCCAAAGAAAGCAAAACCGATTAAGAATGTTCTTTTTAAATCGAGCTTAAACTTTTTTGGGGGATTTGAAACTGTTGTGTTTTCCATATTTATTCCTCAAATAGTGACAACATTATATCACTTATGACGCGTTTGTTGCTACTAACGTATATGTACACAATCTCATATTGCAATATGAGACAACATTACTATAATTTTTCTTTTGGTAGGAGGACAATTTATGTCAGAAGTTACCGAAACAAAACCAGTATCATTCTGGTCAAAACTTAAAGACAATGCGATGAAAACCACAAATGGCATGGCCATCGGTTTATTCGGAACATTGATTATTGGAACAATATTCGATTTGTTCGCAAAAATCCCTGGACTCGAAATAATCTCATCTTGGTCCACAGTAATTAAAGGATTGATGGGCGCAGGCATAGGCCTAGGCGTTGCATTATCCCTTAAGAAACAGGGCGTTGCCGTTGTTGCAGTTATGGCAGCAGGTATGCTCGGCACATGTATATTTAATTGGTTACCAGGACCAAATCAGTTCACAATCTCAACCGGCATATCAGATCCATTGTCATGCTATGTATCCGCAATCCTAGCTGTAATCGTCATCGGATTGATGCAGAAGAAGAAAACACCTGTTGATTTATTGCTTATCCCACTTCTTGGATTGCTCACTGCAATGGTTTATTCACTTCTCCTCGCAGAATGGGTTCACCAAGTTACATTATTCATCTCAAAGATCATCGAATGGAGCTTCTCGATCAACGGAGCAGTCTCATTCATCATGTGTATCATTGTTTCTGTCTTGGTTGGCATGGCACTTACAGCCCCAATCTCTTCAGTTGCAATCTGCGTTGCAATCGTTATCGGCAACACACCTCTTGCATCAGTGGCAGCATTAGTCGGATGCTCGACTCATATGTTAGGATTCGCAATCCACACAGCACGCGATAACAAATGGGGATCTGTAGTTGCTGTTGGCATCGGAACCTCAATGTTACAGTTTAAAAACATCATTAAAAAGCCACTTATTTGGCTCCCAACCATAATCGTTTCTGCTCTTTTAGGCCCTTTAGCATTAACATTCAATATGAATTGGTTCGATCCAGCATATATTCCAGCTACATTGTCTGTCTCAGCAGGAATGGGAACCTCGGGTTTAGTTGGCCCACTCAACATCTGGAGCTGCACCAATTACAACGTTTGGTCGATAATCTGGGTTGTCGGGGTATGTATCATCGCCCCTATCGTACTCGTCCTTGCATGCGACATCATCTTTAGAAAAGTAGGCTTAATAAAAGCTGGCGATTATTCTTTAGAAAACGATTTATAAACAAAAGAAAAACACTCAACCGTCTAAAGTATAAGGAGGCTTGGCTGAGTGTTTTCTTTTTATCCTAGGCTAATGAGCTTACTAAAGTAGCGGCAACAGACAGGCCAGTGAATACAATCATATAAATGATAGTATGTGTCTTAATTTTGTTTATTGCTCTATCTTTGTTCATCTAGTTAGTCTCCTCTAACCACTATTAATATACAGTTAGTTGTGTCTAACTGCAAGAGAAAAATAAAGGGCGAACGATCAATTCGCCTTATAACTGTCCAATTGAATCTAGGTATCTTTCTAGAATAATCATTGCCGCAGCTGAATCGATCACAGCTCTTTGCTTCTTTGAATTCTTGTTATTGGAATGAAGCATAGCAGCCGCTTCAACTGTTGAGTTTCTCTCGTCTACTTTATTGATATCGACTCCAGGAAATAATGGTGCGATTTTCTCAATGAATTTCTCAACGATTGGAGTCATCTCACACGGATCTCCACTTGGAAAGAGAGGCAATCCTATTGCGATATGCTCAATTTTCTCCATCTCAATTGTCTTTAAGAAGAGCTTGATGCATTCATCGTAATCTCCAGCGTGAAATCTCACCTCTTTAAGAGGAGATACAAACATGCCTGAGCGTGATATAGCAATGCCAAGGCTGCCTTTTCCTAGATCTAAACCAAGAATATTTTTGACCATTAGATTTCCTTCTTAGCCTTGTTGATGTATCTAGTAAATCTGATTTCAATCTCGCCATCCATGATTGGAGTGCCTTCATCAACGCATTCAAATTCATTCATCTCATCAAGATTAGGGAAGAACACTTCTGCGCCTCCATCTGCATTAGCCTTTGTTAATAAGACTTCGTCAACATATGGAAGGGTTTGTCTATAGATTGATGCCCCGCCAATAACATAGACAACATCATCTTTAGAATATTCCTTCATTTTAAGTAAAAACTCATTGAAATCGTGGACATTTACCACTCCTTCATAGTTATGGGTAACATCCTGAGAAAGAACGACATTTATTCTTTTGACTAGTGGTTTTGAACCAGGGAAAGAAAGCAATGTGTTCTCGCCCATAAAGACTGTATGTCCTCTAGTTGTATCTCTAAAGAACTTCATATCGGTTGGCAATGAGAAAAGGAGTCCGTTCTTTTTGCCAATACCATATTTATTATCTACACATAAAATTGATTTGATCATATTAGATTGCCACCGGGATTTTCTTATCCAACTTTTCGTATTCGTAATCGACTAACTGGAAGGAATCGACTGTAAAGTCATAGAAGTTCTTGATATTAGGATCAACGATAAGCTTTGGAGCTTTGTGCTGTGGTTTAGCAATAATTTCTTTAACGATATCGATGTGTCTATCGTATATATGCGCATCTGCAATAACATGAACGAGGGTGCCAGGCTTAAGACCGGAAACCTGAGCGAACATGATAAGCAATAACGAATACTGAAGTACATTCCAGTTATTAGCGGTCAACATGTCATTACTTCTCTGATTGAGGATGCCGTTTAAAGTATCGCCTGAGACATTAAATGTCATGGAATAAGCGCAAGGATAGAGATTCATTTCATGCAAATCATCGAAATTGTAGATGTTTGTCATAATCCTTCTGGACTGAGGATTGTGTTTTAAATCATATAGGACTCTATCAACTTGGTCGAATTCGCCTTCTGGATAGATTGACTTCTTTGCAAGCTGATAACCATATGCTTTCCCGATTGAACCTGTCTCATCGGCCCATGAATCCCAGATATGAGAATTAAGGTCATTGATGTTGTTAGACTTCTTCTGCCAAATCCAAAGAAGCTCATCCAAACAGCTCTTAAAAGCAGTTCTTCTGATTGTAAGAATTGGCAATTCTTCCTGTAAGTTATATCTATTGACGATGCAGAACTTCTTAACTGTATGTGCTTTAGTTCCATCATCCCAATGTGGTCTAACGTTTAATTCTGTGTCCCAGAATCCGTTTTCCATGATGTCTTTCATATTTTCGACAAAAATCTCATCCGCTCTAGACATAGTAATCCTCCAAGTAGGTCTATTATAAAGAAAAGCGCGTTCTTTTAGAACGAGCAATTCAATAATCTTATAAATTAATATCAAGGGAGATAGGACAGTGATCGGAACCGAAGATGTCATTGTGGATGTCTGATGCCACTACCTTATCCATGAGTCTTTCTGATACGACGAAGTAGTCGATTCTCCAGCCTGAGTTCTTTTCTCTCGCGTGGAAGCGATAGCTCCACCATGAATATTTGACTTCCTCTGGATGTAATGTTCTCCAGACATCAATATAGCCATTTGATAAAAGATTTGTGAATGCGTCTCTTTCTTCTTTGGTATAGCCAGCATTATGGGTGTTTGAATCCGGGTTCTTTAAGTCAATTCTATTATGAGCAACATTCAAATCTCCTGTGTAAATAACAGGTTTATTTTCGTTTAATCTATTCAGGTATTTAACCAAGTCTTTTTCGAATTCCATGCGGAAATCGAGTCTTTTTAATTCCTCTCCCGCATTTGGGACATAGCATCCAACCATATAGAAATTATCGTATTCAAGAGTGATTACTCTACCTTCATCATCATACTTGCCATCGTCTAAACCGTAATGAACGCTAAGCGGTTCTTTCTTGGCAAAGATGGTAACACCACTATAGCCTTTTCTTAGTTTTGAAACTGTCCAGTAGGTGTTATAGCCTTCTGGCATAAAAGGGAATTTGTCATGCGAGTCTTCTGAGTATTTGCTCTCCTCTATGACGAAGATGTCTGCTTCTAATTTTTCAAAGGACTCCTTAAAGTCTTTGCCTAAGATAGCTCTAATGCCATTTACGTTAAACGATACGACTCTCATAACTTAACCTCTATTCTGATAATTATTATAGAGATAATAGGATTAATGTCATAGAAGTATGCATAAGAAAAAGGAGTTCCTGAGAACCCCTTTGTCGATTATTTTTTAAAGCTAACCCTTACGTTAGGTTCCGACATTCCGTGCTTTTTGAAGAGCAACGCTCCAGCAAGGACGGATCCTTGACCAAGGATGTTAACGAATTCCTTGATCCAGTCATTCATCTCATCTTTGGTAGAGAGGTAACCCATACCAAGTGTAAACACAAGTGCGACAATGAATAATGCAAGTTCGACCCACTTCTTATTCAATGCGGCAATGATTGCAAGTCCGCCATCGAAGACAACAACACCCAAACACATGAGCACGACAAATGTCATTGTGCCAGCTTTGCCGATTGGCTGAACATCATCATAGTTGCCTGCATAGGCAAAGACGATTGATGTTAAAACTGCTGGTGCAGCTATACAAGCAACGGTGTTCTTGCCTTGTTCAAAGCAAAGAAGAGCAAGGATTGATGCGCCTGCAAGGAAGAAACCTACAGTCTGCATTGGGAAGAACTGCTGTGATAGTGCTTCAAAGTTTGTGATGTGGAATACGTAGAGAATCTTGTGTATAGCTTTGAGCAATCCGGCAACAATAACAGTGATTGTTCCTGCGGAGAAGACTGCAAAGCAACCTTTGCTCATCTTGTTATAGAATACACGCTGAAGGATGACTGCGCCTAAAGCATAAGCAACGACCGGAATAAGATCGAAGAATGCCATTACGATATCTGATGCGTTCATTATTTTTCCTCTTTATTAGTGGATTTCGCGGCTTTTTTTGCTGCTTTCTTAGCTGCAATAGCCTCTAAATCTTCAGGCTTATAAGCGCCGATGTGATAGATAGGGAGGAGAGGGAAGATTAATGGAGTATGGTCAGCATATGCTCTATATTCTTCCTTTGATCCGTAGTTCTTTTCCTGACGCTTATCTAAACGCTGAGCGCCATTGATCATGATATAAACGATGCATATCCAGCCAAGTCCAGCGATAAGCCAGTGATACCAAGTTGTGCATGCAATGAGCCCTGAGAGGAAGACTCCTGTCCAGAAGAGGATTTCACCAAAATAGTTTGGGCAACGAACCATCTTATAAAGGTTCTTTGTTGCAACCATATGTGGGTTTTCTTTCTTCTGAGCTGTCTTCTGGAAGTCAGCAAGAGTTTCGATTAACAAGCCAGCTGCTGAAATGACTAAAGCAACGCCAGACACGATGACATCGAGTGGATCAAATTCGTGACCAATAACCCAAACATCTGCGTTAACAGTACGATAGAAGACTGGAGCGGTCTGCATAACATACAAGAAACCAACCATGATCCAGATTGTTACAAGAACGAAGATTGGCATCTTTTTTTCATCTTCTTTTGTAGCTTCTTTTAAAACCTTGCGGTATGAAGCGTTCTTGATTTCTCTTGCGAGGAGGAATCCTGAGAGTCTAGCACCATACAAGACTAAAAGGATGGAGAAGAGAAGACCCATGAGGTCTACTCCATGGAAGTGAATTCCGCTATAGATAGCATATCCGATACCAAGTGCAGCGACTGCGAATCCGTAGCCAACTGAAAGGAACCAGACGAATTTCTTAAAGCCAATTGAGCAGGCAAGCAATGCAACACCCACGAATATGGCTAGCATTATCCATTCGTATTCGTTCATATTGTTAACTCCTTATTTAAATTAATGCTTAAAGCTCTCAAAGATATATTCCTTGAAGCTTGAATCTCCAACCTGTGTATCGCCAACCAAGTCATGTGAGAGTGTGAACTTGGAGAATCTGATGATTGCCCATTTGCCGTTCTTCTTATTCTTTGGAAGGTTAGCCAAGACTGAGAATAACCATGTTGGAGCGCGCTTGATGCATGGCTTTTTGCCAGCTGCCTCAAAGCAAAGATCCGCAATTTCCTTGTATGTATATGTTTCTTTGCCGCCAACGTTATACATGACATTGTTATCTAACATTGTCTTGACGATGAAGTCCGCGAAGTCTGGTGTGTGAATGACGTTTGCAGAGTAGTCATGCTTGCCAAGTAAGTTAACCTTTCCTTTTTCAATCATTGGTCTAAATACGTGGACAATATCATAGAAGTATCCAGTTGGACGGTGAATGACATATGTAAGCCCACTCTTCTTGAGTTCTTCCTCGAACATATACTTAGCGTTGACCATTGGCACGTCTGGTGCTTCATTTGCTCTAATGACTGAGATGTAAACGAAATTCTTAACTCCTGAATTCTTGGCTTCTTCAAGGATGTTCATATTTCCCTGGAAGTCGATATCATAGTTAGAAACAGTTGCAGAACATCCAGTTAATCCAACTGTGGTAACAACAACTTCTGCTCCATCACACAATCCTTTAAGTGATTCCTTATCTGTTACATTGATTTTTCTAAAAGAGAATTTTGATGTATCGAGTCCTTCAATTTCTCTTTCAATCATGTCTGCTGCCACAACTTCATGTCCAGCAGCAACAAGAGACTTAAGGATCTCGCTACCGAGTTTTCCATAAGCTCCAGCTAAAACAACTTTCATATTTACTCCCTTTGACAATATTTGTCACTTTAACACTTAAATTGTATGGTTTATATTTATCGATGACAATCCTTATTAATCAAAAAATAGAGATTTTGATATATGAAAAAAGCATTAAGAAACACATTGATAATAATTGGGACAACAACCCTTGTATTAACAGGAGCATTTTTCGGATATTGTGCGGTATTTTATCACGCAGATGAATACGCATTATCCTTCTTAGATAGCGATGACGTTATCGAAATAACAAAAAACGGTGGAGACTACATATTCACTCCAAAAGCGGGAACAGATAAATGTTTTATCTTTTACCCAGGTGGAAAAGTAGAAAATAAGGCATACGCGCCACTCTGTAATATGATTGCTCATAGCGGGATAAAAACTATCCTTGTGAGCGTTCCACTGAATTTAGCATTCTTCAAAATTGATGCAGCAAAACAATATATAAATGAAGATAATTGCCACTACTATCTTGGCGGCCATTCACTTGGCGGAGTTGCAGCATCATCTTACGTTTCATCCAATTATTCGTCCATTTCTGGACTTGTTTTGCTTGGCTCATACTGCACCTCTAATTTATCTGATAAAAAATTCAAAACGTTATCAATAACTGCGACAAACGATAAGGTCATGAATTGGGAAAACTATAAGAAATATAAATCAAATTTGCCGAATCTAAGCGAAATAAGCATAGAGGGTGGCATCCACTCATATTTTGGTTCGTACGGTGATCAAAAAGGTGATGGGGAAGCGGAAATAGATAAAGAAGAGCAAACAAAACTAGTCTCTAGTTATATCACAGAGTTTATGATGAATAGCTGACTCTGCAGATTTTATTTTCTGTATTCCATACAATAATTGTAATTACCTAATCCTGGTTCTGAACAAACATAGGTTTTTCTTAAACACAAGAAAACGACTCCATCTTCAGCCACTATTAAATGGCAAGATGTAGGTTCGTAATCACCATCCCACTCGATCCTTATATCAGGAGCGTTATATAAGGCGGCCATAGCGCTTTCATCAATTGTTTTAGCTTTTCCAAATGTTTTATTATCCCAAGAATTGTAGTTTACTGCATTTTGTAAAAACAAGGAGCAATCATCATTTCCTTCAATGTAATAAAGATAACTATCTATCTGGCGTTTATGAAGCACTATACGATAAAAGGAATCCACCTGCATGCATGAGGCTAAAAGCGGAACATTTTTGCAAACAGAACCAATATTTGGCCCGCACGACACAATAGAAAATGACAAAACTGATGATAAAACGAATAATGATAGTTTTGTGCCGCTCTTCATGCTTTTCTCCTTTTCAAACGCTGATACACGATGATTTTATAAGCTATCTAAAAATCAATGGGTTTGTAATCTCCATTTATGTATTCAAACTCGGATCCAGACATAAATAAATCGTAGTTTATATCCGAAAGAACAACAACCCCATTAGGTAAAATAAAGTTATCGACATCCTCAGAAAGGGAGTGGATAAATCCGATTTGGGCCCTTCCACCGCAAAGCAAACATGTGGAGTAACCTGATGATGAAGAAGCGTTAGCAACAACATGTCCGAGGTTTGTTGTAGTGCCACATCCACATGTTGCTCTATGCATCGAATTACTCTTCCATACGTACGGATCGTGAAAATTGTGCGTAGAGGTATAAGCACCACACATCACACAATAGTGATCAACCGGCACATGCGAAGTGTGTCTACGAAAATAACGAACATTAAAACTCTCGGTAAAATATGGACAGTCGTCATAATTATGCCGGAAAAGTTCACTAGCTCCCCATTTAGACTCAACAATAGGCAATCCATAATCAGAAATATCGACAACTATACCAGAATGTATGCAAGGATTTTCAGACTCGTCGTAATCGAAATAACAAATTCGGTCGTCAATTTGAGGCTGAAATACTTCGATATAGCTCATATCAGACCAATATGGAGATGGATTTACCATCCAACAATTATTATATTCTGTATATTGAGAGTACCAAGCGTAGGAATGGCAATTATAAACGGAGCTACATGTCTCAATTACTGTAGCAGAAGGAAACATCCATTTAAACGGAAACGGAGTCGGTTGATTATCACGATTAAATTCAACTGCAACCTCAGAACCATTAGGGGTATAAACAAAGCCATACGTTACATTATTGATATTAACAATGTTGGGAGTGTTGTAATATGTTGACAACTCATTTGAAATCGAAAGAGCAGCAATCGCCAAGAACTCTAAAACCATGGATATTCCTCGTAGCTTTTATAAATTATATCCTTATTTCCAAGGCCTTTTTCGGAATACATTGTTAGACTTTCTCTGCCGATGCCAACAAGATAAACAACACCATCATCATCAACTGATATCGTAATTCTCCTCCCATAATATCCCATTTCATGCAATCCAATTAAGGGGTCGTGTTCATAATCAAAAGACGCAGGATAGTCTCCTCCGAAAGTAGTAGTTTTATATGGAAATGTGCTGTCGTCCCAATTGTAAAAATCCAAAGCATCTCTTAAGAATTTTCTTATATCATTCTTCTTTTCTAACACAATATATTGCCTTTCAAAAAACAGTGCTGAAATTCGAACTTCGTCAATTTCAGAAGTAAATAAACAATCAAACCCTTTTATGTCCGGACAAAATGTGCGCGTATTAGCACAAGATGCTAACACACAAACCATCAATGATGTAATTCCTAATAGATGAGTTCTTTTTTTCTTTTGCATACTCAATGTATATACTTGTTGAAACAAATTTTCAATTAATAAGAGTTTGTATGATCTAAAAGAGAAGTTTTAGTCTGGACCGCTTATAAGTAGCAAAATATAGAGTGCAATGATGAGAAGGACAGCTAGTGTTACACTATAACAAGTCCTTTAGTAAAATATTAGAACAAGAACGGAAAACGACACTCAATGTGTGATTTAATATCTCTTTAATTATTAAGATTGAACTTAACGCAAAACGTTTTAAATAGAACGAAACATATATACCCTTAAAAATTAATAAATTTTTCATAGAGTTTGCTTATAGGCTACACTTTTTAAAAATAATCATGCAATAATAAATGTATGACAGAAAATCCGGTAATTCTATTAAGCATAATCAACACAAAACTCAGAGATCAATATAATTCGATAGAAGAATTATGTGACGATCTTGATTATGATCTTGAAAAGGTTAATCAGATTCTTAACAATGCAGGATATTGCTACAATAGAGAATTAAATCAGTATAAATAAGATGACAAAAGTAGATTTAATAACTGGGTTTTTGGGCTCGGGCAAAACGACATTCCTAAAAGAATATGTTAATCATCTTCTTAAGGCGGGCGAGCGCATATGCATTTTAGAATTTGATTATGGAGCAGTTAATGTAGATATGATGCTTCTCCAACAGTTCAACGATAAATGTGATTTGGAAATGGTTGCGGGAGGTTGTGATTATGATTGCCATCTCCGTCGTTTCAAAACGAAGCTAATATCGATGGGGATGAAAAAATACGATAGAGTCATAATCGAGCCGTCTGGAATATTCGATATCGACGAATTCTTCGATGCAATAAACGAGGATCCAATTTGCGATTGGTACGATATAGGGTCTGTCATTTCAATTGTGGACTCTAATCTACCAAACAATCTGTCAAACGACGCAGAATACATATTGAAATCCCAGATATCTTCATCGGGAATAGTAGTTATAAGCAAAATGGAAAACAAGACGGAAAAAGACATATCTGATCTAAGAAATAGGCTAAATCTAGAGGAGGGTATCGTAATAGCGAAACCATATGATGAATATGATGACAGTGACTATTTACGAATTGCAAATGCCTCATATAAATCAGCCTGTTTTGAAAAAAGAAATGTTATTGATGACAATCACTTCAATTCAATATATTTCCTAAACCTAGGATTGAGCAAAATGTCGCTTGAACAAATAGCCAAATCGCTCTTCACGAACAAAAATTATGGTGAGGTAATAAGGATAAAAGGATTTATAAGGGAAGATTCGAGCTGGAATGAATTCAATATGACCGCTAACGAAACCAATTTTGCTCCAATTCAAGACGGCCAAGATGTGATTATCGTAATAGGCGAATCCCTCAATGAAAGCGAAATCAAATTACTATTTGATGCACCAAGAAAATAATTGCGTATAATATGCGCGAGGTAAATATCATGAACAAAAGACCAGTAATGCTAATCATCATGGATGGCTATGGAATCGCTCCAGCATCCGCAACAAACGCTATCAGCTTGGCTAAAAAGCCAAATCTCGATCGCATCTTCAAAGAATTTGATACAAAGCAGCTAAACGCATCAGGCGACGCAGTCGGACTTCCAGAAGGACAGATGGGTAACTCAGAAGTCGGCCATATGAACATCGGTGCAGGCCGCATTGTCCGTCAGTCATTATCAAGAATCAACTACTCAATCAAGACAGGAGAGTTCAACAATAACGAAGTCATCTTAGAAGCTATTGAGAACGCTAAGAAGAACGGAAAGAAGTTCCATATCTTTGGATTATGCTCAACAGGCGGCATCCACTGCCACACAGAACATATCGTTGCAATCGCTAAGCTTGCACATTCTAAGGGAATCGAAAACGTTTACTACCACGCATTCCTCGACGGACGTGATACTGCTCCAACTTCAGGCAAGGGATTCGTTGAATATGTCATCAAAGAAGGAAACGTCAAAGTAGCCACTGTTGGCGGTAGATATTACGGCATGGATCGTGATAAAAACTATGACAGAATCCAGGTTGCATATGACGCAATAACACAGGGAATCGGTGAATATATCGAAAATCCAATCGAAGGCATCCAGAAATCATACGATAACGGAAAGACAGACGAATTCGTTATCCCATTCGTATCAGATAAGAACGGAATGGTTGAAGATGGTGACTCAATCGTCTTCGCAAATTTCCGTCCAGACCGCGCAATCCAGATTGCAACCGCATTCTCAAATCCTGAAGGAATCATCTACAACCCAGATAAGCCATATAGACTTGATTATTCAAAGGGACCAAAGAACATCACTTTCGTCTCAATGATGAAATACTCAGATACTGTTAAAGGCAAATTGGCGTTTGGTTTACAGAGCTTCGACAACCTTTATGGCGATGTCATTGCTAATGCAGGACTCAAGCAGTTAAGAATCGCAGAAACAGAAAAGTATGCACACGTCACATTCTTCTTCGACGGAGGAGCAGATAGAGAGATTGTTGGAGCAGATAGATGCTTAGTCAACTCACCAAAGGTTGCAACATATGACTTAAAGCCAGAGATGAGCGCTTATGAAGTCTGCGATAAAGTAGTTGATGCTATCCATTCAAATAAATACGACACAATCATCCTCAACTTTGCAAACTGCGACATGGTTGGACATACAGGCATCATTGAAGCGGCTGTTGCAGCAGTTGAAGCTGTCGATACATGCGTTGGCAAGGTAGTTGCTGCACTTGATGAAGTTGGTGGCGTTGCTCTTATTACAGCAGACCACGGTAATGCAGAGAAGATGGCTGATGAAAACGGAAACGTCTACACAGCACACACAACAAACCCAGTTCCAGTTGTTGTTACCGACAAGAACATCAAATTAAGAGACGGAATCCTCTCAGACATCACTCCTACACTTCTCGAGCTCCTGGGAATCGAGAAACCAGTTGAGATGACCTCCAACTCATTAATCGTTTCTAAGTAAGTTAAAAAGTTCTGCTCGATTATGAACAGAACTTTTTCTTTTGCTTTCTCCAAGTTTTTCTAGAAATTCTTAGGGTTTTCGCTTCTATATTTTCTTGACCTTAATACGCTTAATGTAAGGGTGCCAACGAAAGCAAGTCCAAAGATAGAATACAAGACTTTTGGCACAACCTGGATTGCAGGCTTGATCGCTCTCACGGTTGTGTTAGGCCCAATGCCATTCATCGCAGAAGAGTTAACGATATTGAAGATATTGTAATGGCACGCTTTTCTAAGAGCGTTCACGAAATCGGCATCTTTTTCTGCTTTTTGCATGTGTGGTTTAACTATGACTGTCATGGAATCAAATAATGATGATCCAGCAAGAATTCCATCGACACCGTTCATATAACCGAATGTGGCGTTATCGGTGATAATGAAGCCTTTTGAGCCCCATTCTCCACGAAGTACATTATTTAATAATCCCTCATGCGCACCGCACCAGATGGCGCCGATTCTGGAATATGAATTCATAACGCCAGCTCTATTGTCTTCTTCCACTATTGTTTCAAATGGCTTGAGGTAGATTTCTCTCATTGTTTGTTCATTGAGCCAAGTGCCTAAGCCTGAACGGTTTTCTTCACAATCATTGACAACGAAGTGCTTCATTTCAATTGAAACACCCTTATCCATAATCGCTTTATCCTCATAAAGGGCAATGATTGATGCCACATATGGGTCCTCTGAATAATATTCGAAGTTACGTCCTCCATAAGGGGTTCTGTGGGTATTGTTGCCAGGACCATATAAAGCAGAAATTCCATCGAGCAAGCAGTCGTTTCCAATGCAACGTCCAACTTCTTTTGCGATTTCAATATTAAATGTTGCGCATAAGATGTCGCATGAGGTGATCGCCATAGGATCCCCACCGCCAATTCCGAAGAATCCTGTATATCCCTGAGGTCCGTTTTCCTGTCTTGTCTGAGGTAGCTGAACCGAGGTTAATCCTCTTGTGATGTGGAATGCATCTGCTGTGAAATTAAT
>JAKSVD010000025.1 GCA_024408305.1 Bacilli bacterium
GTTGCCTGTTACTCTGCAAACGAGATTGGCTTAGCCATCGCGTGGATGGACAAAAATATCATCGGAGAAGACTCTGTCAATGCCGGCGTTTCCCTTAAGGTTTATCTAGATAAAGAACACACTCAAGAAGTAAAGAATAACGATGTAATATCAACAGCCGAAGATGTTAATCTCTATTATGTCCCGGTAGTTCCAGAAAACATCGCATTCGTATCTTATGAGATGTACGGTGTTCCAACGGAAAATGATGGAAGTGGAATATTTAGTAGAAGCTTGGGAGCAACTAAAGGCTATGGAGGAGAAGCTAAGAACAATTGGGTTGCTCCGGATTACACTTTCAAGGATATATATTTCCAAGGTGAAACACGTGATATCACCGTCACGCCATATTCAGCTGAAATCATTTATTCAACCGATAAAGACGCCAAGGTTATCAATTCCAAAGAGATCAACCTTAAGAAAGGAAACTATTACGAAGTCCGCTACATGGCAGATCAGGTTGCCTAACAACAAACCGAATAGAAGTGTCGCTACGGTGGCACTTTTTTCAATTTATAGACCCCAATATTGGGGTACTTTAATCATTTCTATCGATAATTATTGATATTTTTTCTGTTTTACTTATAGTAAGCGGTTATATATACGGAGGACAGTATATGAAAAAAGCAAAAATAATAGCATTACTATCAGTCTCCATGATTCTTGCCGCTTGCGGAAAAGGAAACAATTCATCTGCAAATGTTCCAACCTCAACCACAATCGAATCAAGCGAGGCTCTTTCATCATTAACATCCGGAAGCGAATCTCAGTCATCTTCCGAAGCTATCGTTAACCCAACATCAATGAGCGAAGAAGAAGCATACAAGATTCTTGATGATAACATCGTTAATCTCGCTAAATTCAGACACCGTTCAATAATGAAGGAACAATCATTCACCGAGATTAATTCAAATTATTATTCATCATACCGCAATGGGGCTTCATACGCGCCTGGTGCAAAGGATCCATGGTTTACCCAGAGAGAACGCACCTCTGATACCTCATGGTGCACAATGTCATATGACGCAGTTAACAAAGTAGGTTATTCACTCGAAGAAGAAGATAATGCAGGTTACCGCGAATTTGAGCAAATCGATTGGGTCACAAAAGAAGATGGACAATATAAGTCCTATGATTCATACAACGAAGACAAATACAACGTTGATGATGCATATGCTTGGAACAATCTTTTCGGAAATTCAATCATCGAAGAAATTGAATATTTCGCTGAAGAAGGAGCGTTAAAGAATCAAGTCTCATTCATGTTTAATTCTTTCCTTGATTACCAAGATTCTTCATTAAGCGGTTACAACTATCATGGTTCCCTCAAATTCGAGACAACCTATAGCGCATCATTAACAAAAGATGGTTCAAACGATAAGTTATCATTCTACGCTAAATGCGAGGCAAAATATGATGCACTCAAGGAACTCCCAGAAGAATTACTTGGAGCAGCCTTACTTGACAATCAGTCATATTCAGAAATCGGCCTCGAATTTGTTTATAACAAAGATAGTATCGTTTCTGTTGAAATTAAATACAACGATTGCTATTACGAAGACTTTCTTACCCCAGGCGGAAGAGTTGTCCAGATCGAAGGAAGCGAATCTCTTTCTAAATCTCTCATCACAAACAAATATACAGAATATAAGGAATATCCAGACACTAGCGAATACGTTGATCAGGGCAATCCATATTCAAGAATCTACATCGTTCTCCAAGGCTATGGAACAATCGGTGGATACACAAATAAAATGGGCGTTGATTGCACAATTGATGACAGCTATATCTTATCTTCTTATCAGTTAGCAAATGGCGTCACATATGAACTCTATGAAGATCCTGAATGCACAAAGAAAGTTGATAAGAGCAACATCAAGTTCAAGAGCTACACATTTTACCTCTATGTGAAATACACGGTCCCAGCAGATATAACCCTTGCATTCTATGTAGAGAATTTCATTTGGGCAGAAAACTACGGAAGCCGAATTCCTTCATTCCATGAAACGGATGTATATGAAGATGCTCCAATCAACGGGTTCCGTCCGTCATATGAAATTATTAACAATCAATACAACCCAATCATCGACGCAACGGTTCCAACTGCAGTGTTTGCCCCAACAAGCCTAAAAGTTATTTACTCAACAGACGAGACCCCAACCATCAGCGGAACCAAGATTGACCTTAAGGGCGGAAATTACTATGTCTTGTCATACGATTATGACCAGATCGCATAAGAGGAGGATTAAACAATGAAGAAAACAAAATTATTACTCTTATTATCTCTTCCAATGGTCCTTGCATCATGCGGAAAGAAGAATAATTCATCAACCCCAACCCCAGCATCAAGTAGTGATGCAGGCGATTCATCTTTAATTTCTGAAGACATCAGCTCAAGTGGTGTTACATCTGAAAATCAGATGACCCCAGAAGAAAAAGACGCTCTTTTCCTCAAGGGCTATAACGAAATTTGTAAGCTCATGGATGGATGCAAAAAGAACGAAATGTCCGTCACCTATGTTGAAACCGAAACCGATCATCAATTCGAGGGAATGTATTCCTATAATGATCATAGCTCAACCGAACCATACGAAGAGCAGTACCAGGAATATTATGGCGCTGAATGGACAACCGTTTCCTATGACTCCGTAAATAAGGTCGGATATGAGCTTGAAGAGGAAACCGACGGCGGCATCCGCACTTTTGATGAGATTGAATGGGTCGCAAAAGATGGTTCAGACTACAAGCTCTATGATTCAGATTACGAAACAGTCAACGATGTTGACGATGGATACGCTTGGAATCAATTCGCTTTAAACTCTCGCGCATTTGAGATGTTCGATGATATGAGCGCAGAGGAAATGCTTCTTAACTTAGACTACGGCGAAAGAATGATCCAAACCCAATTCAAGAACGCCCAATCAGCGATGATTCCAGGAAACGTTGGCACGATTGATTTAAAGCAGAATTTTGACATCGAATACACCAATAATGGAAATAAGGGCGAATTCAATTTCGTAATTTCCCTTGCAGCAGACTACAAGAAGCCTGAGACTTTCGCAGATCTTAATGAGGTGCATCTTACCGACTTCAAGGCCACGCTGGTTGAAGAAGCCAAGATCAAATTTGATGAGAAGGGCGTTTATGACATCAATCTTTCAGAAGCTATGTATATGCTCATCGAAGGAACGATGAAAGAAGCAAGATTGGTCTCTGAGCAGGGCTTTGAATACGCCGACACAGTCACTCGCGATCTTAAATACACCCCATACACAAATGCTGATCTCGATTTCGAACACTACGCAGATAATGGCGAAATCATCGGAGACTTAGATTTCTATGACGAATACGGATTCTATTGCGGATATTGCTCAAACTATGACTTAGTCGAGCAACGCTATGTCATCCACCCAAGTGAATGCATCTCATCAGACGCATATGCTCTAGGGGTCACTGTTGAATATTATCTTGATCCTGAATTCAAGAACAAAGTCAATCCAGATACGATTGAAAAGAGATCATATGATAGAAATATCTACATCAAGAGAATCATCCCAAATGACGTTGCCTATGTCGATGTAAAGTTAGACGGTATCTTACTTGACGATATCGTTGAGGGTTCCAACATCCCAGGAATCACTTCATGGGATTCTTATGTGGGCGCTCCAAAGAACAATTACGTTCCATCAGCATACGAAGAAACGTATTTCTACAGCAACACAACCGATAAGTTCTATACAAGTGCAACATTTGCTCCAACAAAGGCAACAATCATTGGAACAACAGATGCAACCGCAACCATCAAGAATCAGAAGTTCATCGATCTCAAAGGCGGAAATTACTACGTCATTGAATATACTTGCGAGCAGGTCGCTTAAGGAGAAAAAGTATGAAGAAATCTAATTTATTAATATTATTAGCTATCCCAATGGTCCTTGCTGCCTGTGGCAAAAAGGGCAATAGCTCATCCATTAACGGAACAAGTCTTAATTCAGATATCCCAACTAGTGAGATCTCATCTGATGCTGGATCATCTATTCAATCATCAACTCAGTCATCATCCCCTGAGAATGAGGGAATTGAGAAGACCGAATACGAAAAATTCGTTGAAGGCTTTGATGTAGCTAGAGACGCAAAAATTAAGTTCGAGTCAACTCCAAGAACATCAACAATCACCGAAACCTTATGTGACAAATATTATTCATATAACGATGTCACTCCAGTTGCAGGCGAGCCAACGCACAACGAATCAGTTGATGTCTATAACGACTGGTACATCCGCTCATACGACGCGCTTAGCAAAACAGGATACATCCAAAACGATGATGATTATTCATTCGAACAAGGTGTTCGTTCAGAGTACAACGTCTCTTGGGTCCAGAAATACGAAAGCGACTATCGCTTTGCAGATTTAGATGAAAAACAATTCCAGACTGTTGGTGAAGGATATGCTTGGAGCGATGTCCTTTGCAGAACCGATTCATTCGATTATTTAGCAGTTAGTGCAGCAACAAAATGGAAAAACGAAATCACAGCTGCGTATTCATATCTCTTCAACATGAATGTATTAATCAACAACGTTGGAGCAGAATTTGCAGGATCATACACAACAGATGTATCCATCTTAGCAGACCTCAAGACTGAAGCAGGAGTCACAACATTCTCGTACAAGATCTCTGCAAAGACAAATTACGTCGCACCAACTCTCCCAAGCACATTAGGCACCGACGATTATCTAACAAAAGCTTCGGAAACATATGAGTCTGAAAGATCATACTCCATCAAAAACGGAGAAATCTGCGGAACAACATATTCATATAACTATTGTGAATCCCAGGAATTGAAAAATGTCGATGGCGTCAAGACCACCAAAGACGGACATGATTATTCCGAAAAACTCGAATTCACCAGCAAATACACATCTCGCGAATTCCCATCAACAACGGGCCTCACAGATGTTGGAACCGGAAGTGTTCAAATCACAGTCTTTGATGATGTTTATAACACAATGGACTCATTCTATCAAAAGATAGGTTCATCACTCCTTTATGGAGAAGATAACATCTTATCGACCGAGGAAAAGGACGCAGGTGTCACTGTTAAGTTCTATGAAGATGCAGCAAGAACAAAAGAAATAAAGCTTGATACGTTCGTCACTCCAGGAAATTCAGTTGATATCTACGCATCATATGTCGTCCCAAACGATGTTGCATTAGTAATCTACGAATGCCTTGGGATCTTCGATGGCTATGGCGAAATGTTATACACCAATTACCAGATCAGCGAATACGAGCACTATGTTGGAGAAGCTAAGAAGAATTACTACATCCCAGCTTACAGTTGCCCTCATGCGTACAATAACGCTATTGGCAAGTACGTCGACGCATTGATGGCACCATTTGATACAATTCTTGTCTACTCAACCGATGAGAATGCCAAGATGAAGAACGATAGAATGATCGATATCAAAGAAGGATACATCTATTACCTCTCATCATACGCAATGCAGATTGCTTAACGAGTAAGGCCACAGGAAAACCTGTGGTCTTTTCTTATATAAAGATTACTAATATAATCTCAATATGTCTTATAAAGTTATTCTCTGGGATATAGACGGAACCATCCTCGACTTCAAAGCCGCGGAAAAAGTCGCGATTAGAGTAGGCTTTGCCCGTTTAGGCTTAGGTGTCATTACCGACATGATGATCGAAGATTATTCCCGCATCAACGCGAAGTGGTGGAAATACCTTGAAAAGGGAGAATACACTAAACCGGAAATCTTAGTGGGCAGATTCAAAGAATTCTTCTCCAAATACGGGATCGATGAATCTAAAGCTGAAGAATTCAATAAGAACTATCAAATCGACCTAGGAGACACGATTGCCTTCTTTGACGACGCCCCAAATATCATCAAAGCCATCAAAATCCCTCAATACGGCGCTACCAACGGCACGAAGATAGCCCAATCGAAGAAGATTAAGGAAGCAGGGTTAGATAAGCTCCTAGAGGCCGTTTTCATATCAGATGAAGTGGGATATGAGAAACCGACGATCGAATATTTCAATCATGTATTTAAAGCAATAGAAGATAAATACGGCCCAATAAATAGAAGCGACATCGTGATAATAGGTGATTCTCTAACTAGCGATATCCAAGGCGGAAATAACGCAGGGATTGCAACAATCTGGTACAACAAAGAACATCAAGTGAATACGACGAACCTCCGTATAGATTACGAAATAGACGATCTGCACCAACTGTTTGATATCCTAGAAATAGAATAATGACGCAACGGCAGTATTCCCGTCAATCAAAAGTCAAGCATTCCTTGCTTTCCCGCAATAAGAGCAAATTTGAAAACTATGATGAACGTCTTAGCATTTTAGATGGTTTCAATAATCACTATAAATTAAAGTAAAAGCGGAATTAAATCCGCTTTTTTTCTTAGTTAACTTTGTTAGGTAAGTCTTTACCATCCCTAAATGTCAAAAGATTGTTAAGAGAACAAAGAAGTGAATCTCTAACTGCCTCTTCGGTAAAGAAGCCGTAGTGCTGGGTCAAAATAACATTCGGGAATTGCTTTAGATACATAATGTTTTTCTTGGCCGCAAGTCCGTCAATCTCTGCGCCTAAATCGACATGGGAAACGCCATCTTCTCCCTCGATTGTATCCAAAGCCAACGCTCCGATCTTAAGGGTTTCAATTCCCTCAATCAGCGCATCCGTATCAAGGAGAGCTCCACGAGCGGTGTTAACGATAATGACTCCGTCCTTCATCTTCTTGATTTCCTCATTTCCTATCATGTGGAAATTATCTTTATTCATAGGGCAGTGGAGGGAAATCAAATCGCATTCCTTATAAATTGTGTCTAGATCAACATAGTTGTAGTTTCCGTTAGGATATTTGTCGTAGCAAAGGATTTTACACTTAAATCCAGATAATAATTCAATTACCTTGCGTCCAATATTGCCGGTTCCGATTATTCCGACTGTAAGATTGGATAATTCCTTTCCCATCATGCTTTCAAGAGAAAAGTCGTTAACAAGCGCTTTGCAGATAGAGACTTTGGCCTTTCTTAATGCAATAAGCATCAGCATTAAGGTAAATTCTGCAACATTGTACGAATCGTATTTTACATTAGTAACTGCAATCCCTTTAGAAGAACAATAATCGATATCAAGATAATTAAAACCAATTGTCCTAAAAGAGATAAGTTTGCAGGAAGTTAATCTATCGATGATCGAATGGGAGATCGCGCTCATGGCTGCAACGCTCACGGCATCGTATATAGATAAATCAACATCATCACCGACATCCTCTAGGAAATAATCATAGACATCAGCGTCTAAGTTGTTTTCTTTTATAAGTTTTAGAACAGTTTCTCTCTCGTATGGAGCTACTTTAAAAAAGGCAATTTTCATATCAATAGTATGACATAAAATATGCACTTATTTAAATCCAACGTATCTAAATATAAAAAAATGAGGCAAAATTCGAAAGTTTTTTGGAAAAAATCGAAAATTCTCTCTAGTTATATAGTAGGAGGACTATCTTGGATATGTTCTTGACCAGTCAAACGGTCGCCCACTCTATGGGTCTCGCCAAGCCAAAGTTGGACACTAGCTGATGGATCTTTTAATCCTCGCGGCAATTGTTATCCTCATCGTCTTAATCGGCATCTGGAACGACAAGCGCTAAGAGGCGCAAAAGAAAAAGCTGTTGATGCCTTGCGGCACTAGCAGCCCAGATCAGCTATAGTGTAACAAGCCTTAGCGGCTTTTTCAACAAGAGGCGAAGCGACTCCAAGTAAGTGGGCCCACCTCCCAATACCCGCCCACCGGTGAGGGAGGTTCCAAGCGAAACCGGTCACGAAGCGAGAAAAGTGGCCGGTTTTTGTCGTTCCATAACAACCAAGCCATAAGACAAAAAGAAAAAGCTGTTGATGCCTTGCGGCACTAGCAGCCACGATCAGCTATAGTGTAGCAAGCCTAACCGGCTTTTTCAACAAGAGGAGAATGAGTATCATTAGGGTTTTATTCTTTAAAATAAAGACATCTTAAGTGAGAATGATTTTCGAATCATGTTATAGATATTCACTTTGTGAACACATCTAATATAATAGAAATATGATCAAGAATTTTAGAGACTTTTCTAGATATATTAGAAGCGATGGGAAGAGACTCAAAAAGGGTTCTTTTATGCGTTCCGCTGCATTGGTGGATATAAATAAGAAAGACATTCGCTTTCTAGATTCAGTGCGCCCGATGACAGTAATAGATTTAAGGAGTAGCACCGAAGCGGAGGAAAAACCTGACTATAGATTAGATAATTATCATCACATTTCGCTCATCAAAGATCTTGGTGTTGGAGTTGCCCATGATAGAGAATCGGAAAAGGCTCTAATGAAAGTTCTTCCGGATATGAAAGAACTATATAAAGGATTCATCATAGATGAGATATCCCAAAAATCTTTGAAAGATATATTCTCAATCGTTTCAAGCAAAGACCGAAAAGGATCCATTCTCTGGCATTGTTCAGTCGGAAAAGATAGATGCGGAATAACAAGCGCGATATTCCTTAAGCTAATGGGCTTTAGCGATGATGTTGTCTATGCCGATTATCTAGAATCCGCCAAGAAATGCAACAAAGAAGCAAGACGGATGTATTGGATAATCAGAATCTTCAAAAGAGATAAGAAATTAGCTGATGGAGTGTATGCGGCATACATAGCCGATAAATCATATCTAGACGCAGCGTACGACAAAATAAATAGCCTCTTTGGCGGGTGGGATAATTATCTAGACGCACTCGGCCTCACAAAAGATGTCCAGGAGTGGATGCAGAACACTTATCTCGAATAAAAAACATCAGGAATGGTCGCAACTTTGCGACTTTTCTTTTTATCCTTTTATATATTTATATTTATTAAGATTTAAACCAAGAAAATTTTTAATTACAAGACTTGTTGTTCAACTTTTTTCGTGTCTCCAATGGAAATATACAGGAGGTGCATGCACATGAGAGAAGACGTTGAATGGAAGAAGAGAACTTGGAGGGTAAGATTCGAAGGCCTAGATAAAGACTTTATTGTCGTGGATTACACAGAAGATTACGCAATCGACCGCGCTTTAAGAGAGATGAGTGAGGAGGATAACGCTATTCTTAGCAAAAGAATCCTTGTAATGGGAGAAGCAGAAGAAATCGACCCAATCAGAGATTTAAAAGCATAAGAAAACAGGTTCATCGAATTACGGTGAACCTGTATTTTCTTTATTTTTTACCTAGAGAATGAGACCTTGACTGCATCAACAAGGTCATCAGGGCTTACGTTGAATGAATTCTTAACCCATTCACGGATAACACCATATAACGCGCCAGCAAACCAAGCCGAGAAATATGGATCATTATTGAGTAAATATGTTTTCTCAATGCCCTCGAAAATGACATCTAAAGCGATCTCAAGCAATCCCTGCTTATAAAGCGATGTAAGTTGCTCTTTATATAAATAAATAGTATTAAAGATAACTCTTAACCACTCGATTGGATCATCACCTTCGTGGAATGTAGGAACCTTTTCGGTCCATTTCTTATCTAAATAATAAGAGATGAGTTCCTCGGTTCTATTCGTGAAATAGTGGTAGTATGTTGTTCTTCCAAAGCCTGCGACCTTGCAGATCTCTGAAATTGTAACGTCCTCGAATTTCTTTGTCAGCATGATCTGGAACAATGCCTGTGCCATGCATTCCTTGATAAATTCAGCTGGACAATCTTTTCTTCTCATAAAAACTCCCTTTTCAATTGACTAATTCCGTAAATTTATGACTTTATTCTACATATGAACATATGTTTTGTAAAGTTCTTATTATATTATAATATAAGGAATGATAAAAAACACCACATAATGTGATGTTCTTATTTTTTTAATGATAGAGATAAATGTGCTATTTATCCTGATAGACTTCCTTGATGTTAATTGATGAGAAATGCTTAAGATTGTATCCATCAACTAGGATTAAATGCGAGATGTCATCAAAGCTAATTCTAGAATCGATGACGTTTCCTTTGCCGATGAACATTTTATAAGTGTTGTCCCAACCCTCAGTGAATTTGTTTAATCTCTGGATTGTAACTTCAAATTCAGTATGTGCTCCAGTCTGAGAGAGGAGAACGATTGTGATATCCATTCTCTTTGCAAGATCTGCAAGCTGCGCAACGATTGATTTGGTGTGGTTCATTCTTTCTTCATCGGTGAAGTTAGCCTTTGGGCCAAATGTGTGTTCTTTTACTAAATCAAGGTAGTCGATGTATACAACATCAACCCAACCCGCTTTAGCGCGGATTGCATTTTCGATCATATCGATGTTCCAGCCGGATGCATCAACGATATCGCACTTGAATAAATCAGCCCAGTTCAAGCCGAAATGTGAGACCATCTTGTTGACGATGATGGACTGGACGTATTCAAGAGAGAAGAAGATGACGTTCTGTCCCTCTCTAATGTGTTCTGTTGTATCGTAAATTGTGATAGTGGATTTACCCATGTCGGTCTTGCCGGCAAGAATAGTTAAATAACCTCTCTCGGATTTGATAATTTCCATAGTAGTTGTCTCCTATTTGAGTGCCTATATTATATATAAAGATATAGACATTTCAATTTTTATAAGAAAATAGCCCATCTTTCGACAGGCTATTGAATGTATCAAATACTACTTGTAGATGATGCCCATTCTAAGGATGAGCATGTTGTATGAATCGATACGGCTGAATTTAACTGTTGTGTATTCGCTTGTGATGTTGCAATCACCGACTTCAACCCATGCTGAGCCTTCGGCTGTGTCGCCCTTGATGCCCATCTGTTCGTATGTCACGTTCTTCTTTGAGCTGATATCAACAGTGCTATCGCCAACTGAGACAGCAAAGTTGCCATCCACGTTTTCACTATTCTTAACTGAGAAGAATCCTCTTTGATCGTTATTTGTTGATCCGTCTTTCCAGTAGTCGATGTAACCATAGAAGTAGAAGGTTGCTGCGCCCATCTTAGGTGCCTTGAAGTTGAATTCTGCTGTATCGCCGTTTGCTTTGAGCTTGAAGTAGCCCTTGCCTTCGCCGTTATTAGTGCCAGAGATCTTCTTGAAGTCTGTTGCGTCGAAGTAAACGATTTCCTTGCCACATGAGCATTTTGCCTTTGATGTCTTAGAAACATCGTCTGATGATTCAGCGATGACTTCGTCACCTGTGTAGTTGTGGCCTGTTGCAGGGATTTCGTATGTTGTTTCATACTGGCAGACTGTGCATGACTTCTTGCCAGATCCTGCTGTTTCGCATGTTGCTGGAGTGATAACTGTTTCTGCGCCCCAAGCGTGGTTTGCTGCGTTTCCCTTCTGGTTTGTGTGTTCGCAGGTTGCTGGGTGCCAGTGCTGGGTTTCATTCTTTTCCCATGTTTCAGCATAGGTGTGTTCATGCTTTGATGATGTCTTCTTTGATGAAGTTGCCTGTGAAGCAGGTGCTTCTGATGATGTTGGTTCGTCTCCGCCAGTGCCACCGCATGCGACTAACGCGCCAAGAAGTAAAGCAACTGATAAAAACTTAAATGATTTTTTCATAGTTATCTCCTTTTGAGTTTACATCTATATTGATATTTATATAGAAAATGTCAACAAAAAAGTCACAACGAGCATTTTTCTTTCACTTTTTGTTCTTATCTTTTAAGATATCACCATGAATAAACGAGTCTATTTATTAATATCTGCAGTCGCAGTTATGGCCCTAACTGGATGCCATAAGAAATATAATCCGCCAACATATAACAGCGGGTCAACTACACAACAAAGCGAATCTCTGAGCAGCCAAAGCGTGATTTCAAGTGAACAAAGCATCTCAAGTTCATCCGAAATCAGTGTTTCTAAGATCTCGAAGTCTGAAGCAGCGGAAGATAGAAAAATCAGTATTTATACTGTTAATGACTTTCACGGACAAATAAAGGAACTCGCATCATCCTATGAAGCAGGTGCGGGAAAGTATTTCTCATACCTTGATAGAATGAACAAACAAGGCAACACCTTATTGATAAATTCAGGCGATCTATACCAAGGTTCCCTAGAATCAAACTACAACAGGGGGCACATGTTAACAGATATCATGAACTACTGTCAGTTTGATAGTTTTACTTTAGGCAACCACGAATTCGACTGGGGACAGGAATATATAACAATCAACAAGGATTGCTCATATGAAACGAAATACAAAGGCGAATATAGAACCCCATTCCTCGCCGCGAATATCTACGACTTCGACATCAAGACCAAGAAAGTGGGCATAAAACAGCAATCCCAACTCGGTCAAGAATACACGATTTCAACCCTGGAAAACGGACTTAAAGTAGGAATCATCGGTACGATTGGAACGGATCAAATCACCTCGATATCATCCCAAAACGTTGATAACTTAACATTCATCGACCCAATTGCAAAAACCAAGGAATTATCGAATAAATTAAGACTTGAAGAAGGCGTCGACTTTGTCGTTGGCTCATTCCACGCAGGAATCTCCGCCGTAGCAAATACAGGCTTAACCTCAATTTCTCCAACAACAGGAGAGAAATATTGCGACGCCATATTAACCGCCCATACGCATTCAGGCGATTATGATGTTGAAAACGGCGTTCCGATCATCCAGGCCTATTCAAACGGCAAAGACATCGGCAACCTTGAATTTACTGTCAAAAAGGATGGAACTGTTGTCTATGATGGTGCTAAAACCAAGAATCTCCTCCAGTATACCGACCTCAAGGAAGAACCAATCAACCCAGATATTCAAGAGATAATCGATGCATACGCTCTAGAAACAAACGAAGTGGGGAACGAAGTTTTGACAACATTTTCGGGCAGATTCTCCCAGTCAACGCAAGTCCCAAACATTATGGTGGAGGCAATGTATAAAGAGGCAATAGCCCAAGGCTTTACGCCAGATTTTGCAATGTCCAACACCGGCAGGGCATCAATCCAAGCAGGAGATGTAACCTATTCATCTCTCTTTAACGCCGTTCCATTCGATAACGAAGTAATGATCGTCAAATGCAGCGGGGAAGATTTAATAAAAGAAGCTAAATACAATTCGGTTTATAGAGGCATCCCTGATAAGGTAGAGGAGAGCAAGACATACACCGTTGCAATCCTTGATTATCTAGCAACACATAGAAATTCTCGTAGAGACTACGACTATTTCCCAACAATGGAATTGATTGGTTCTCTTAAAAAAGACGGAAAAATCTTCAACTACAGAGACACTCTAGCAAAACATCTTAGAACTAAATCCAACTGGGTTTCATCAAACTATGAGCAGACCAACCCAAGATTTAATTCCACTTTGACAAGCGCGGTAACATTCAATGACTAATAGACCTGGCATTATATTCGATTTAGACGGCACCCTTTGGGATTCTAGGGAAGGTGTTCGCATCGCCTGGAATGAGGTCTATTTTAGATATTCCGGAATTAAGGATAAATACACTCCAGATGACATCGGAGGGGTGATGGGTCTCACGATGGAAGAAATATCCCATCGCTTATTTGGGAATTTCAAAGAAGTTGAAGCAAAAATTGCTAAGGAAGCCTACGACTACGAAAACGAATATCTCTCTAAGCACCCATCCCTTTTATTTGATGGAGAATTAGAGAGTCTAGAAGCCCTAAGTAAGAAATACGACCTATTTATCGTCTCAAACTGCCAAGTCGGTTATATCCCCGCTTTCTATGAGTCGATGGGACTTAAGAAATACTTCAAAGATGAGCAGTGCTATGGGGATAATGGAGTCTCCAAAGGCGAGAACATCAAAATATTGATGGAGAGAAACAAACTTGCTAAAGCATTCTATGTAGGGGATACTTTAGGAGACGAAAAAGCAACTAGGGCTGCAGGAATCCCATTCGTCCACGCAGCATATGGATTTGGAATAGCCGAATCCCCTGACTATACGATAAAGGAATGGAAAGAATTGCTAGATGTAGCGGAAAGGATACTCAAATGAAGAAGAAAATATTGTTGATTCTATTAATCGGAGCATCTCTTTTTGCAACAGGCTGCGCCAAAAAGAAGAAGCCATCAGGCAACATCTGCTATGGCCAGTGCACAGCAGGAAAGGTAGTGGATAATGGACATCGCACCAACACTAATTCAAGACTTTGAAAAAGGTAACTTCCTAGAAGTCATCGATAAGACAAAAGATTCGACTGCACCTGAAGAATTAATTCTTAGAGTGTCGTCTTTTATGATGCTTAACAAATACCCAGAAGCCCTTGAATGCCTGCTTAAAAATAGGCCAATGTTATTCAAATTCAATCCGGCAAAATGCATCGAGACAAACATCCAGCTCAGGGTAGCAAACCACCAATACGATGAAGCCTTAGACGATGTTGATTATTATAAGAACGCCAATTACGTATCTCAGGAAATCGAGGAGCTTATCGCAAAACTTCCAAAGCTGATTAGAGATGCCGAACGCTACGAATTGATCGGCGGAAAAGCCAATGCCGAATCGATGAACACCATCATGGAAAACGCAAGGGTAAGCGATGATCAGAACTTTGTTCTTTTAGCGCTAACCAAGCTTGCCGCAAACCCAAAAGAAATACCGTTTTACATCAACGATTACCTATATTTCCTAAAAGGAGACACTAGAGAAGACGTCAAATCTTTTGCTTTGATGCTCCTTAAGATGTCCAATTACGACAAAGAAGTTAGATTCACGAAATACGGAAAGAATTACGGCACCGTTCCATCCTACCTCGACCTCCCATTCATGGACGAGAGATATCAGGAAATGGTCAAGACTTTAAACGAATACAAGGAAGACCAGACACTTGGAAGAGTATCAACTGGTCTATTCACCGACTATGTCCTCAAAATCTACCCAGATGAATGGTGCAAGAGAGGCGAAGAGGACAAATTCAAAATAGCATTATTATCAATTGCCGGA
>JAKSVD010000026.1 GCA_024408305.1 Bacilli bacterium
TAACTCAGTCAACTTTGACTACGCTCCAGTCTTACCACGTGGCAAGCTCATGAAGTTCGTCCCAACTCAGTCAGGCGTCTATAAGTTCGAAGGCAACAACGGCGGAACAGAAACCGATTGCTGGCTCGGACAGGGAGAGAACAACCGTCAGATCGCTGAAAACGATAAAGAGATCAGACGTTACTACATCTCCAACAACATGGACTATGAGTTATATCACTGGCTCGAAGCTGGACAGACCTATTACATCACTTCAGCCTTCTATGACGTTCTCCAGACAGGACGTTTGAGATTCAAGATCTCTTACGTTGGAGAAAGCGCAGAATACATCAAGCTCTGCTCACCAGGCTACGAAGTAGGTACAACAGGACCAGACGGAGAGCTTGACGGTGGTTCATATATCATCCAGGTCAACACAAGACTTGCAGAAGATGGATTCTACCACTCAGTCAATAGAGACGGATCACTTGGTGATTACATCTACGCAGAATGGAAGTATTTAACCGATTCAATGAATATCTCCTTATCAGGCGCTATCGATAAGGGCGGATTCAACTTCGGTGCTGGAAACGACAAGACTGAAATCGCTAGATCATACAACTCCAAGATGATCACATCAGGCGATAAGGAAGGCTTAGTCCCAGTCGACAAGCAGTTACATGACTTGCTTGTTGAATACATGGACTTCCACGGCGGAGGCCCAGGCAAACAGACATGGCAGAGACTCTGCTACTATGTCGTCAAAGTCGGCAAATAATCTAAACTAAGAATTTAGCGTGTTCTCTTTGGAGGGCACGCTTTTCTTGTGCACCTTTATATATAAATAAAAGAGACCATTGATTAGGTCTCTATAGAACTTTGGAGAGGAATTCTTTTAATCGCTCGCTCTTTGGATTTTTGAAGAGTTCGTCTGGCGAGCCTTGCTCTTCAATTACCCCTTCGTTGAAGAAGAGGACTTTATTGGCCACTTCTTTTGCAAAGCCCATCTCATGGGTGACGATGACCATTGTCATGCCGTTGGTGGCTAAATCTTTGATGAGGTTTAGGACCTCACCTACCATCTCAGGATCAAGGGCAGAGGTCGGCTCATCGAAGAGTATAACCTTTGGGTTCATAGCTAGGGCACGCACAATAGCGACTCTTTGCTTCTGTCCGCCTGATAGAGTGGATGGATAGGCTTTTGCCTTATCCTCTAATCCGATGCGGCTTAGAAGGGCTAACGCTTTTTCTTGCTGGGCTTTCTTCTCTTTCTTGTAGCCTCCATTAAAATGGCTAGCAATGGATTTGAAGAAACCGAGTTTTTTCTTATAAGCATTTAATGGGCCAAAGGTGATGTTGTCGATTATCGTCTTATTGGCAAAGAGGTTGAATTGCTGGAACACCATACCCATGTTCTTTCTATGTTCGTTGATATCGATTCTAATGTCCGCGATGTTTACGTCATCAAAAACGATGATGGAACCTGGGTCTGGGTCTTCAAGGCAGTTCAAACATCTAAGAAAAGTGGATTTTCCGCAGCCTGAAGGGCCGATAACGGCAACGACGTCTCCTTGCAGGATGTCAATGGAGATGTCCTTTAAAACGGCTGTTTTCTCAAATGTCTTTTTGAGGTGCTCTACGTGCAGTAATACGTTATCCATTATTTAACGCCTCCACTTCTTTCGCTTTTCTTGAGGTTCTTCTCAATGGCTTTGATGCCTAGGGTTATCGCTAAAACGATTATCAAATAGACAAGGGCAAGGACGATATATGGAACGAAGTATTCATATGTTGATGTGCCGATTGCCTGGAAGGATTTGGTGATATCCATAACAGCGATAAAGGAGACCACTGATGTTTCCTTGATGAGGGTTATGAATTCATTTCCGATTGTTGGGATGATGTTCTTTATCGCCTGTGGGAGGATGATGTGGACCATGGTGCTAGAATAGGAGACTCCAACACAGCGTCCTGCCTCCATTTGTCCAACATCAACCGCGTTGATGCCGGAACGAATTATCTCAGACATATAAGCGCCGGAATTCATGCCGAATATGATCACGGCCTCAAAGACGGAATCAAGCGACAGTCCAATAAGCGGAAAAAGACCGAAGTGCATCAAAAGAAGCTGAACCACCATAGGGGTTCCTCTAAAGAGCGCAACATAGGCCTCCGCGAAGCCCTTAAAGAACTTAACGATTGGGTGTTTTGAGGGAATCAGTTTGACGATTGAGATAACGGCTCCGATGATAAAACCAATAACCAGGCCTAACACCGCGATGAGTGCGGTGTTTTTTAGGCCTTGGAGGAAATTATGATAGCCGCCTAATTCGTAGAACTGTCTCCAGAATTTGGCGAAATTATTCATAGAAATTAAGAATTCATTGCTTTTGCAATCATTAATGATGGCTGTTTGTCGAGAACGACTGCGTTGATCTTGCCGTTTGCAAGGTCCTGCATTGCTAAGGAACCTGTTGTGTATCCCTTTGTTGTAAGGTTCTTGAAGCCGTCGTATCCGAAGTCTTCGTCGCCTGCTGAATACATGTATCCAGTTGTGCCGTTCTGTGTGCCGATTTGATATGAGCTTGTTTGTTCGTTGAGGATGGCTTCGACATCTTCAGCAGTTTTGCAGTTGTCGAATGTTGTGTCTCCTGCTTTAACCGAGATTACCTGGGCTGATTCGTAATATTCTTTTGTGAAATCAACCTGCTGAAGTCTAGTTTCTGAGACAGTCATGCCTGCCATGACAACATCCACTTCCTTAGAGACTGATACCGCACCGATAAGAGCGTCGAAGTCCATATCAACGATATAGAGTGTTTTATCTAGTTTTGTTGCGAAGATTGAAGCGATTTCGATATCAACGCCTTTGAATGATGAGCCTTCATAGTATTCAAATGGTGGGAAGTATGCGTTAGTGCCTACGACTAAATATTTGGAATCCCCCGCTTTTGGTGTTGCTGTGACTGTTGGGTTCTGATAGGTGAATGTTGCTGTGCCGTCGAAATAGCTAGAGATGAGTGTGTCAAGTGATCCATCTTTTTCCATCTCCTCGAGATAGGTGTCGAATGTTGCCTTGAGCGCGCTGCCTTTATCGACTCTATCCGTGCTGCAGCCGGCAATGATCGGGTGCTTCTTGTCGATGCCGGTGACTTCAGCCAGGGCACATCGTATTTTACGGAGCTGGACGGTATGCTTGAGCCTGAGACATTCAATGGAGTCGATAACTGTGATTTTCTCTGCCTGATTTCCACAGGCTGCAAGGATTAAAGATCCTGCCATAAGTGCGGTTGCTGCGATCGTCTTTGTAAGTTTCATTTTTCTGTTCCTCCTTATTACTTTTTTGACATGAATTTGAAACTTAGTAGGAGGAGATAAAATAAAAGTCCTCAAGCTACTTAAGCCTAAGGACGTCTTAACAACGTGGTGCCACCTTAGTTTGCATAGATCTCACGATGTATGCCTTTCCGGGTCTGTCATTTACCCAAAGTCGCTGTAACGTGCGAACACGGGTTGCCCTACTATTGCATTCAGGAACCAGCTCCGGGACGCGTTCCCATTTGCCTTCAACACCGCCCTCACACCATCGGCAGCTCGCTCTTGTCTATCTCAAGTGGTACTATTTCCCTTCCTTGCTATTTGCCGCAATAATAAGCGTGTTTTGGAAAATGCCAATAATTATTTTTATGTTCTTTTCTGAAAGCGGTTACTAACGATTAATTGTTCTTATGGTCAAAAGAAAAAGGTCGATTACATCGAATGTTTCGACCTTCTTTGTCAATCTACCAGGTTCTATGAGCTTTAAACCATTCAGTATCTTTTAAGATAGTGTTGTTATTTGAACACGCAACGGCGTAATCAATGCCGTTACTCGAGAATAAGATGAATCCATTCATTGATGTGTACTTCTTATTTTCGTTATCTGTGGAAAGCGTTGTCACGAACACATTGTCCGTATATTTCTTGATCCTATCCACGAACTCTTGGGTCGGGAATTGGTTTGCATCAGTCTTTGTGTATTCATCGGATCCTGCACAGGCACAGCAACAGACAACTTTTGGTTCGATTTTTGAAAGCAATACATCGTTTGATGATGTCTTGGAACCATGATGTCCTGCCTTAAACAATTCGCACTTTGGCAGTTCGTTTGACTCGGCCAATGATGTTTCTCCAGACTTTTCCAAATCGCCTGTGAAAAGATAGTTTTGTGTCTTGTAGGTAAATAGTGTGCAGACTGAATAATTGTTCTCGGTCGATGCCCAGTCCTCATAATATTTTTGATAGAGAGTGGTCATCGTCATATCAGTGCCAAGAGAGATAGTCTTGTATTGTTCGCTCTTAGTTGCTTCTAAAGCCGTAATGCACTTGGCGCCTTTCGAGACTGCATAGTCGCGGGCTTCACAGTAATTTGTGTAGACGCCTGAAGTGTTAGGTTTATCTTGGGTTCCGGTTTTAGCGAACTCGATAATAGTACCAATTTCATAATTGTAGAAAATGCCATTCTTGGATGATCCACCAGAGAATCCGGCAATGCGATCTTCATGAGCATGAGTCGCAATAACATACTCAAGTTTTCCATCTGTGCAGAATTGGTCAACATATGACTTAATAGCAGCAGCTGAGTTGTAACGGGAGCCTGCATCAATGAGGATATCAGTCTCACCGGCCTTAATATAAACAGAATCGCCCGTGTACCAGTTTCCCAACTCGAGGAAATGAACTTGGAAGTCATCGTATTTGGTACCTGTTACGTCAACATGCGATGGAACAGATGAAGTTGGCTCATCGTTGTTATTTGGGAAGTCAATGTAGCCTTTCCAATAAAGAACTCCAACAGTAATAACTATCGCAGCAACGATAACAACACCGGCAATTACAAGGCCAGGATTCTTTTTAGCAGCTTTCTCCACAGCTTTCTTCACAGCTTTTTGTGTTTTTCGAGTGGTTGTATTCTTTTTCGTAGTTTTTGCCATGTTTTGAGACCTCTTTTTGATTTTTGCTTCTTTGAAGCAAGTTCAATTATAAAACAAGGATTTTAATATGTGAACAATAATCGTAAAAAACTAGAAAAATCATAAAAATTTGAAACAATAAAAAAGTAAATTTTTCAGGGGAATGAATAAGAATTATCTAAAAAGTATCGTAAGCCAAGACATTCATTGCTTTTAAGAACGAATAAAACTATTTAATGAAACTCAATGTCAGTTTGAAGATGCGGACTATACATATTATTGATCCTCGAGTATGACAGCCAACAATGCCGACATCACCTTCTGCTAGCCTCTTGGAATCAGGGTGGCCCGATCAGGAATTACAGATACAAAAAATGAAAAATGAATGAATAATAAAGATTATATGATTTTTAATGAATACTTATTTTCTTTGTTGTTATTAGGTATTATTTTTAATCGATGATATCTAAACAAAATAAAAAGCCCTCATTTCGAGGACTTTAAACTATAACTAAGCGTTTTCTTCTAGATATTTCGCCACATCATTAATTGTTTTAAAACTTTCAATTGATTGATTTTTTAAAGAAATGCAGAACTCTTTTTCGATTCCCATGATTAGATATAACAATCCAATCGAATTCAGCCCTAAGTCTTCCTTTATTCTCATTTCAGGAGTAACAGATTCTCTGGTAATATCCGAATCCGGTTCAATTCTCATGTAGATTTCATATAGCTGATCAATAATTTCTTTCATTTTTATTTACCTTCCGATTTATCTTTTAAAAAGTTAATTTCATCAAAGATTTTATCCATAAATCCCGACATATCACTGGATGACGGAAATTCCTTGTCACAATAGTCTTTAAAGGTAGTTTGTTCCCCTAAATGCACCAAAACTTTATTCCATTTATCCATCTGATTCTTCAAAAATATAGGTTGTACAGTGGCTCCAGTTCTTGCTGCAAGCAAGGCTGCGCCGGCTTTATAATCGTTTATAGACTCGTCTCTATGGATTCGCCCATTAGGGAAAATCAACAATGCACCGCCTCCATCCAAGACATCCAAAGCCTTTTCGAACGCTTCCTTATCATTTGAATAACGATCAATTCTTATGCATCCAATTTCTCTTAATAACCAGTTTCTAAAGTTATGGCCTTCGGTGAAAACAACTTCGGCAGTAAGAACATAAACGCGTCGTCTCCAGTATGTTGCAATAACAGAGAATGGGTCGATGAACGATATGTGATTAGCAACCAATAACAGCGGTCCTTTGGTCTTCAATTTAGCTTTATGAGGGCCTGGATTAATAGCCTTGAACTTGAAATGAAGTCCGCTTGAGAAGACCGTTATACGTCCCGTGTCCTTCAAAAAGTTCTTGAAAATATGCCACTTGGAATACTTGTCTTGGTTAATGAGATGTTTCTGTTCTTGTCCCAATTTCATGACTTCGCGGCGAATCATCTTGTTTAAAGACTCAATAGTCTCCCTCGATGGGTTGACTTCTTCGCAATAGTCACCTAAGAATATCCGTTTGCCAACACTTAAATGAGGTCGCCTTCCGTATTCTCCATCTGTATACATAGGGATAATTGGTACGCCTGTTCTAAGTGCCAAAAGGATATAGGAATTGCCAAACTTTCCAACATTACCATTAGTTGAAAGTTTGCCCTCTGGGAAAATAGCAACAACCTTGCCCTTCTCTAGAAGTTCTTCTGTTCTGTCAAGAAACGACATTTCTGAATTAGATCTATCGACTCTGATTCCGCCCATGACGCGCATGATCCACGCGTTAAAACCTTTCTTTTTATATACGACCTCTGACATTTGGCAGTACATTTTTCTAAAAGGCATAAAGAACATCAACAAAGGGAAGTCTTTTAGATTTTTGTGGTTACAAACGATGATTGCAGGACCCTTATGGAACTTATTAGAGTCTTTTTTATCCTTATAATAGGTGCGTCTTCTGATCATAAGCCAATAAACAGGCCATGCCGAAGCTCTTAGATACCAATACATTAGCCAGGAGATCATAATAAGTCCTCCACACGTTTAGCTATCCCAAGAGCGGTATATGCGCTTTCATCATTATCAAACTTAAAATCTACGCCAAAAGTGGCATTAATTGAATAAACTAGGGTATAGAAATCAAGGCTAGTGCAACCTAAATCAAGCATAAAGTGAGCATTCATATCGATGTCTTTTTTGCCAGAAACATCAGACATAAGTTCTATAACCTTACTTAAAATTTCGACATTAACATCGTTAATCTCATTAAACGAAAGTTCGGATGGAGCAATCAATTCGATTGATCCTTCTTGAATTCTCCGGTTTACTCCTTTTCTAGAAACTTTAATTTCAGTCGGCCTCATTAATGGGTCGTAAGTAAAGAAATACTGACTAGGTCTAAGCGATGAATCCAATTTGCCGAATGATTCATTTATCTGTTTTTTAAGTTTTTCTAAACCATGCTTAGAGATATATCTAGATATCTGGAAGATTCCTGTCAATTTATTATCATGATTTAGAATACTGATTTTTTCACAGTCAACATCGATTAGTTTTTCGATATCGTCAGGAGAAACGTTTTCACCATTGTCGCTAATAAAGAGATCATCTTTTCTACCGACAATAAAATAAGTGTCATTCTCATACTTAACAATGTCATTGGTTTTGAAAATTCCATTTGTCAAAAATGTTTCTCCGTTAATCATTATTTTATGAGCAACAGAGGATCCTTTAACGACAAGCTCTCCGTCTTCTTCGATAACGTATTCAACAGAAGGGAAAGGCTTTCCGATTGAAGTTTTAACCCTCGATTCAAATGGCAGCGATAGTGTAACTGAAGTGATTCCAATTTCCGTCATGCCATATCCATTTACAAGGTAATAACCCAAAGCGTTTATAAGTCTTAATGTGTCTTCTTTAATAAATGATCCGCCGCTAATGCAGAACCTTACAGTCGGGCCGAACAAAGAGTTCGTGATTTGTTTGAATAATCTTCTGCAGAATTGAATATTATACCCGTGTTTTTGCTTTTTAGAAGCGTATTGCAGAGTTTTTTCAACGGTTTTGCGTGTTTTAGGGCTTCGTTTATCTATTTGTTTCCAAACTTCTTTCTCAATAGTTTGCCAAAATAATGGCACCGCAAAAATATGCGTAACGTGATGTTTTTTGATTGTTTTTAAAATAATCTTTGCAGAATAATCCCTCAAGAAAACCATGGTACAAGAAAAGAATGTGAACCACAGGAATGAGGCCATCAAGCCAAAAACGTGATAAAGAGGCAAGAACATTAACATCTTAACGTTCCCTTCATATCTATGAGCAATAAGCTTATTTTGTTTATAGACATGATCGTAATTGAGAATCTGAGAGGATAGTTCTTTGCCCGAATAGAAAACTATTTTTTCGTTAAGGGTTGTTGCAGAAGTCGAGATTGCAATTTCATCAGCCCAAGAGAACGAATAGTTCGCAGGGCATTCTTCCATTAGATCGTTTATCGAAATAAGGGTACCATCATACCCCATATCTTTCTTTCCTAAATTGAATTTTATATCAAGTCTGGAGATGATTTTATTGGTCAATTCTTTAGGGTATCTATGGTTTATTAGATAAGGTTTATTACCGGATGCTAAGATAGCCCAAAATATGTCAATCCATTCAGGAGAATTATCAATTGAAATGCCGATATAACAATTTCTTAATTCCCGAAATTTTAAATTGAGATTGTAGGCATATTTCCTTATCGTCTCATACGATTCGCCATATGTTCTTTGAAAAATGCGGAAACCGTCATTACGTTCTGTAAGTATCTTTGTTCTATCAGTATATGACGTATTGAAAATGTCCTCGAGAGTTTTGCGTGAATTCTCAAGCATTGTTTCGCGTTGTTTCACAAGATGTTTAACGCTTTCCATTTAACGGCTCTCCATCGAGGAAATATGATACTCCTTCAGACCTTACATTAAAAACAACAACTGCAAGAGAGTTATCAATTTTTATTGATTTATATTTAGCATCGTCTTTATTAATGGCATCTTGGACTAAGCCCCTACCGATTAATTTACCAAACCCTTCTTTAACGCACCACTTCTCTGTTAAGTACAATTGAGGATCTTTCGCTCTTTCAAATTCTTTCTTTTCTTTTGTTGTTAGAATTGTTTTAGCAAGACCCTGAACCCTGGATTCTGGGACAATCTCCTCTAAATCGAAACCAATTTCATCACTGCTGCTAATGGCAAACCCGTAGTAATACTTGCTATGAGAAACAGAAAAGAAAACGCCGCTCATTTTTGGTTTTCCGTAAGAGTCAAAATACAAATTTTCTGGGTTATGACCCTTTTTTGCGAGGATTTTGCAAAGATTAGTGTAATTCGCAACAGAAATCTTCTTCTTTTCTTCGATGTGATACGAATCGTCACAATGCTTCTGAATGCTCTTTGGAAGCGAATAGGCAGACGAAAAAATCTTGGCTATGCTAAAAATATAGACTTCTGTTTTCATATATTAGTAGCCCAATCTCTGTAACAATTGCTTGTAACAGCCAACAATTGTGTTTCTGTTGGCTTTTCCGTGAGCCTTTATTATAGGCTTACTTGTGCCGATTAAAATCGAGCCTGCCATGTCGTTATAAGCAAACTGAGAACGCACCTTAGAATTGATGTTTTCATCATTACCCCAACTATTAACAAGAAGAGCAACGCTTTCTGCGGTTTTGATAACAACGTTTCCTAACATACCATCACATACCAAAACATCACAAAGGTCATCGAATATATCAGAGGCCTCAACGTTTCCCACAAAATTGATTTTCTCATTGGCTTTCAATAAACCAAAAGTTTCTTTAATTTGAGCATTGCCCTTGCCGTCTTCTTTTCCATTTGAAAGAAGGCCAACACGAGGTTTCTCAATGTGCAATTGGACGCTCATGTATTGGGAGCCAAGTTCAGCAAACCTTACTAAATCCTTTGGCCTTACATCAAGGTTTGCTCCGCAGTCAGCAACAAGAAAATCGTTTCCGTTTCCGTGTTTAAGCAAAGCGCCTAAAAGAGGCATTCTCAAACCCTCTTCAAGGCCTAAATGGAAGATAGAGCCAACAATAACGCAACCAGTTGCAGAACAAGTAATTAGAGCCATAACGTCATCACGAGCTTTTAATGCATTGTAGGATAATACAAGGGCTGAGTCATCCTGATCATGTAACATCGTTGTTGGGTTTGTGTAATTATCAACTTCACGATTTGCATTTATAACTTCAGGAGTTTTTACATTTTTTGCAGCAAAAAAGCCATCGATTTCTTCTTGAGGACCTATTAGGAGAGGCTCAACATTAGGGTTTAATCCAATGGTTTTTAGAGCTCCTTCAAGGATTTCTGATAGCGGTAAGTCGCCGCCTAAAGTATCGATGGCAATTTTTAACATGCTAATAGTTTAGCAAATTCCAAGTATGAAGTCATAGACATCTTGCTTTCCGTCGATAACTCCGACTTCAGCAGATGGATATTTTTCTCCAATAGCAGCTGTCAATTCTTCAAGTTCTTCCTCTGAAACTGACTGTCCTTTGAAAAGAGCAATGACTTCTTTTGACTCAATGTCTTCAACCTTGGACATAGCTTCCAAAGTAGAAAGAACAGTAGATGGGTTGCTTGAGACTAAATCATGACCAACAAGAGAGATTGCTTGTCCGTTAACGCATGTGATGCCATTAACAGTCGTGTCTCTTGTTGCGTGTGTAGTTGAAATGGTTGTTACTGAATCGATTCCAGCAAGGATATTTTCCATCTGGACATCAACGTCCTTTTCATCAGGATCCATCATTGAGAACGCAAAGTAACCTTCTGCAATGGAACCCGTTTTAACAACATGGATTCTTGAATCCTTATAGATTTCTTTAGCCTGTTCAGCAGCCATGACAATATTCTTATTATTTGGGAAGACGATAATGTGATCTGCGTTGAGCATTTTGAATGCTTCAACAAATTCCTCTGTTGAGGTGTTCATTGTCTGACCGCCGTTTAAGACGATGTCACAACCTAATTCTTTGTATAAGTCGATAATTCCCTCGCCCTGACAAACAGCAACATAAGCAATTTCCTTATGAACTGCAGCCTTTTTTGCCTGTTTTTCAGCTTCTACCTGAGCATTCTGGATGGTCATATTTTCCATTTTGAATGTCACGAATTCACCATACTGCTGAGCCTTTTCGATAATGATATATGGCTTTGTTGTATGGACATGAACCTTAACAATATCTTCATCTTTGAATGCGACAATTGAGTTACCAACAGTTTCAAGGAATGCAATGAATTCATTAATGTCAAATTCAGCAGGATTGCATTTGCAGTTCTGAAGTTGAAGAATGAATTCAGTGCAGTAGCCGAATGTTAAAATCGAATCTGCATTGAAGATTTTCTTGAAGTCAATCTTGACGGATGAAGCGGAATGAGAAACTTCAGCTGGTGCTTCATCTCCAAAGATTTCTCCACCAAGATATTTGAGCAAGCCTTCAAAGATATAAATTAATCCGGCACCGCCTGAATCAACAACGCCAGCTTCTTTTAAGACTGCAAGCTTTTCAGGAGTTTCTTCAAGAGAGATTGTCGCTCTCTTGATCCATGCCTCAATTAAAGACTTAAGATCGTATGAATCATCAATTTGATCATAGATAAATTCGATAGCCTCACGACAAACAGTAAGAATAGTACCTTCAGTTGGAGTTACAACAGCCTTATAAGCAGTTTTGTAAGCTTCAACAAGTGCGTCTCTAAACTCTAAAATGTCTGCAGTTTCCTTCCCCTTTAATGCAAGTGATAAACCCTTGAAGTATTGGGAGAGGATAACGCCGGAGTTACCTCTAGCACCCATAAGAACGCCTTTTGCGAAATTTGCGGAGAACTCTCCGATATTCTCAGATTCTGCAGTGTTCTTTACGCCGTTTTCGATTGTCATTCTCATATTCGATCCGGTATCACCGTCTGGAACTGGGAAGACATTAAGATCATTGACGATCTTTTCGTTAGCGCGCAAGTTAGCTAAACCAGCGGCAAAGAGGTCTTTAAGTAGAAGACCATCTATTGTTTTGATTTCCATATGGAAACCTCCTTGATGATTAAATATTTACAGGCTGTCCTTTATAAGCGATAGAAATGGCGCCTGGGCCGACAGATGAACCAACGATTGGTCCGATTGGTCCGTAAACGATACCTTTGACTTTCATCTTAGATTCGAGGATTGCGCCTAATGTCTTAGCATCTTCCTCGCAGTCACTGTGAGTAATGTAGATGATTTGGTTCTCTGGGTCAATAATGTCTGACTGCATCATGCTGATCATTTCTTCTAATGAAGCCTTTCTTCCTCTGACTTTCTTAATAGCGTAATTTTCGCCCTTGAGATTTGAGATGAGGATTGGCTTCATTCCAAGTAAGTTGCCAAAGAAGGCTTTTCCTGCAGATACACGGCCAGCATTCTTAAGATAAGTCAATGTCTCAACTGCGGCGATCATGTGGAAGTTCTTCTTTTCTGCCTCAACAGTATCGACGATTTCATCGATTGTTTTGCCTTCATTTCTTAGCTGTGCAGCTAAAACGGCAACTAAGCCTTCAGTCATGGTTGAAGCTAATGCATCGATGCAAACAATACGTGAGCCTGGGTATTTTTCAATTAATTCAGGTGCAATGATGCGTCCAGTGTTACACGATCCGGATAAAGCGGATGAACATGCGACATAGATGATGTCCATGCCTTGTGCTAAATATTCTTCAAATTTCTTGTTAAATATCTCAACTGTGACCTGGACGGTTTTAACGCGAGAGCCTTCTCTCATTTTTCCATAAATCCAGGATGGTGTGAATGTTTCATAATCAAGAGAAGCGCTATATTCTTCTCCATCAACGCTTACGGCCATTGGGCAATAGTCAATGTTGTATTCTTCTCTTAAAGCTTTAGATAAATCGGAAGTTGAATCTGTTAAGATTGCAATTTTTCTCATATTTGATTTCCTTTCTCTTACTCACTTGCCTTTTTGTAGGACAAGTTAGTATAAATATAAAACTTCCCATGTCAAACACTATCTATATAGATACTACTGGCAAGAGAAGTCTATTCTACTATACGTTCTATATGTAAGAGAATGGGGTTTTTATGCTAATTTTGCTTAGGTTTATGGCTTTTTTCATAGAAATAATAGCTGATTAGATAAATGACGTCGTTTTTAAAACTAACTCAGAAGGTAATTAAAATTAAAGGGTCACTGCATGTGCATGCGCATTAAATTAATTGGAAATATGATTTCTTGCTTGCAAACAAGAATAATTCTTGTATTATTTGTACGTCGAAAAAGTAGAAAGCAGTTCAAGCACGAACTCGCCAGATACCCATAGGGTGTTGGCTTAGGCTACAAAAGGACTTAGTCCATTTGAGTGAGGCGTGCAAAATCTGCGCGCTGTTTTTTTCGAAAAATTGGAGGTACACACCTATCGCTTACTACAATCCTAGAGATCAGCGTCGTCCAGAAAAACGCCGCGATCCAATCAATGAGAATGTCCGTTTCCCAGAAGTTCGTTTAATCGGACCTAATGGAGAAAACCTTGGCGTCATGTCATCTAGAGAGGCAAATCAGATTGCCGCTCAGCACAACTTGGATTTATTCTGCATTTCACCTAAGGCAAATCCACCAGTGTGCAAAATCCTCGATTACGGAAAATACCGTTTCGATCAGCAAAAGGCAGAAAAAGCAGCCAAGAAGAATCAGCACAAGACTGAATTGAAACAGATTCAGCTAACTCCTCAGATCGGAATTCACGACATTGAGACAAAAGCCAGAAAAGGAAAAGAATTCCTTGAAGATGGCAATAAGGTCGAAGTCGTCGTAGTCTTCAGAGGAAGACAATTGAGTCACAAGGAAGTTGGTGAAGAAGTCATGAAGAAGTTCATGGAGATCTTAGCCGACGCAGCACAGGTGGATAAGGCACCTTACTGGGAAGAAAAATGGTATAAAACCATATTGGCGCCCAAGAAGAAATAGGAGGAACTAAACATGCCAAAAATGAAGTCCAGCAGAACTTTAGCAAAGCGCATTAAAGTCACAGGAACTGGAAAAATCAAAGTCAAGCGCGCTTACATGGGTCACTTTGCACCTAGAAAAACAAGAAAACAGAGAAAGCATCTCGCAAAGCCTGCATATGTCCACAAGACAGATATGAAGAGAATCAGCGATATGATCTGCAAATAAGGAGAGCAATAAACAATGAGAGTTAAAAATAGCGTTGCGACACATGCTCGCAGAAAAAAGATCATCAAGGCTGCTGAAGGTTACTTTGGTAGCAAGCACATCCTCTTCAAGACAGCTAAGGAACAGGTCTTAAAGGGATACAAGTACGCATATAACAGCAGAAGAAACAGAAAGTCTGATTTCAGAAAGCTCTGGATCAAGCGTATCAACGCTGCATGCCACATGAATGGCCTCAGCTACTCAAGATTCATCGACGGCTTAACAAAGGCTGGCATCATCTCAAAGACAGGTGAAGGTCTCAACAGAAAGATGCTTTCAGAATTAGCTATCAACGATCCAAAGGCATTCGCAGAACTCTGCGAAACAGCTAAAAAGGCTGGCAAGTAATTCCAACCAAAACT
>JAKSVD010000027.1 GCA_024408305.1 Bacilli bacterium
AGAAATCGCGGGACCTTCCTCAATCCTAAGAGGCAGGTGAGCAATGCTTGTTGCCGATGTCCTCGGAAGTGATGATGATTCGGTTACCTGGTCCTCAAGCGACCCATCAGTTGCCTCAGTTGAGCAATCGGGCAAAGTCACTGGATTAAACGCAGGAAATGTTGTCATCACTGCAACCTCCGTAAAGGATCCAACCAAACAAGGAACCTGGAATTTTGAAGTCACACTTCCATATGCTCATCAGATGTCGTTGAAAGTCACAACCGATGATGATGTCGTCTACAATAAAACCAGCGATAGATATGAAGCTAAACTTGCGCATGAAATCAAGATCGAAGCTGTTTTTGATATCGCTGAATACAAGCCTCTTAGTGTTTCTTGGAAAGTTGTTTACCCAAGTCAGGAAACACAGCAGGTTGGAGTTAGCGTCAAAAAAACTGGAGATACGACTGCAACCGTTACATCTATCAGCTCATTAAAAGAAATTCAGATCACTGCAACGGCAAGCTATGGAGTCGAAGCTGAAGCGATGGTTGCAACAGTGGTCTTTGATTTCCTTGAACCAGAAGTCACTGATGCTCAAGAGAAAGTCACAGAGATACTCAGAAAGTTCTCTAGCGACGAAGCTAATAGCCTCCTATCATCAAAACTCTCAAGAAAATCAACGTATCACGATAAGACATTGAAGTCTTCTAGAAGCGAGGAATTGAGCTTAGATTCTCACTCATTCTTAGATGGCACATACGTCCAAGAAAAAACTAAAAATACTTCATTTGATGGCAATTCGACCGAAAAATCCGCTAATTATTACCACGGAGTTGTTGAGACTAACGGGGTTAGCAAATATGTCGCCTTCTCTTATGATGAAGACCAAAAGATTCAACATAAATATACCGCTGAGGTCAATCCGGGAGCATCTCGTTTAACCGACGCTAAGAAATCATTCATCCCTGGCGTATACAATATCTCAGTAGGCATTGACACCATCTTAAGCGACATCTTCACATCAACCGCCTCAATCCTTGATGGCAATGTTTTGGGATTCGGATGCATGTATCTTGAACCATACACCAAATATGAATATAACGGCTCCAGCGCTAAAGTTACATCAAGTGCTTATAGCGAAGATATGGAAGCTACCTACACTCTATCCCTAGATATCAAATTGGATAATTCTAGGATTTCCGGATTCACTTTCACCGAAACCGTAGATAGAGATAACTCAAAACTGGAATTCACTGAGACTCACAGTGATTTTGTCTATGGCACAAAGGTCAAAGATTCATCTTCTAATCCAAGATATATCAACTTTGACCAATATTACCTTACATCATTTGATTTAGTGGATTTCCACGGCACTGTCCCAAATGTTGAGTACGGAGGACTTGCGGCTGATTATTCAAACGACAAGAAATATGGTGTCGCACCAGAAGAAATCACAACAGTCGATGGATTAACAAAATATTCGATCACCTATGATAGATCGCTTATTTTAAAGGTAACTGACGCTCTTCCAACCAGTGTTGATTACTGGTTTGATTCGTTCTCAATCACCTTATCTAACCCAGGATCAATTGCAACCCCAACCGACTATGGTGCAGGCATTTTCACGATCAATCCGGCCAAAGACGAAAATGGATTCTCTCTCCCAGGCTCTTCAAGAATCACTTTCACAAGCGCTAAGGGATATAGTAAGACAGTCATTGTTGAATTTAGAGTCAAAGAACTGACCTCTGTTGACCTTGATGTCAATGGTGGGCTTACCAAAGCGGATGATGGAATCTATGACTTCAGGCCAATTTATATTGGTGATGATTCGGATTATTTCTTCATCAACACCGATCCGGCAGAAGATAAATATAGCTTTGGGGTTAAATTACTTTCAGGTCCAACCCAGCTAACGATCAATAGATATGCTAAGGATAATGAAAAGGGTCTACCTGGATTCTCATATTATCTAAAGCCAACTGTTGCAGGAACTTATGTCTTCCAGGTTTACGTTATGGAAAACACAAAGGTTGTTACGGAGAGAACGTATCGCCTTGTTGTCATGCCTCCACGTTCTAATTCTGAGGTCCTAGCAGGAATCCTCGGCAATACATACCAGATGAGAAGCTCGACATACAAAGCCGAATTTAAGTTCGTTGATTCCTCAACCCTCAGATATACTGAAGTAGAAGATCTCAATGGGTCAACCAAGACTGTTGATTTCGCCTATTCCGTAATCGATGGACGTGTAATGATTGCTAAAAACCAGAACTTTGGTAGCGGCTCATCATATGCATCAACCCTCTATGCAGGTGAAATCACATTCGATAACGCTTTTGAAAGAATGCATGTCACCATGAGCATCAGCGGGGCAAAGATGGTCCAGAGCTTCAAGAAATACGTCGCTCCATCAACAACTGGAACCCTTGCCGATGTTATCGCCGGCAAATCGATGACCAAGGAGCTTTCCTTTGGCTTAAATTACAAAGTCACCGTTTCATTTACCACAAATAAAGGAACAATTGTCATCCAAAACTTCTCTTCAAACGAAGTTGAAGCTACAATTACATTTGATTATGTTGCAACTAAAGATACATTTAGTGTCAGCAACATCACTTCGACGTCGACCGTCTTTACCTTAAAAGACGACTATAAGACTGAATACAGTTCAGCTTACAACACCATCAATCTCCACCTTTACAAGGACTTTGGTGGATGGGGTATGGATCCAGTCTTTGAATTTGAACTTTAATAGAAAATGAAAAACGTCAACCCATCAAAAATCAAAACAATCCGCCAATGGTTAGAGATAGCACTTGGCGTTTTGACCGTTGTTGTTGGTGTTCTATTTATCATTCGTTGTCAGAATCTATATTTCTCCAATAAAGGAGTGCTCGATCATCCTTATACTTACGAAACAATTTGGCAGGCTTTCTGGCCAATCATGGCTGTTGTCATCCTCTTTGGTTTGTTGCTCATCGCTTGCGGTGTGCTCTCTTTAATCTTCCCGACAACTGGAAGATGGAGGTTCTCACGTTCTAACCAGGAATCCTTATCCCTTTTAGAATCTAGACTTCCTAAGGATGTTGTCGAAGGATGCGAGGCTAATTACGCTTCAATTAAGAAGGCAAGAAAGACGAGATTGGTTGCCTATATTATTGCTGCGGTAATCTGCCTTATCTCATTTGTCATGATCTCCCTGTATTTATTCAATCCGAAAAATTTCCAGGGAACAGGCGCATCAGACCATATCAAAGAGGCCACAAGATGCATGGAACACGTCGTCCCATTTGTGATTTTAGGCTTTGGAGGCGTATTTATTGCCTTTACCGTATCTGAAATCTCTGCCAAAAAAGAATTAGACGATGTTAAAGCGGTGTTAAAAGCCTCAAAGGGAGGCATTAAGCCTGCACCTAAGAAAAGTATTAATGCAAAGGTCCTTTGGGCCATCAGAGGCTCTGTTTTACTTGTTGCAATAGTGTTTGTTGTTTGGGGTGTCATCAATGGTGGCGCTGCTGAGATGCTCAAGAAGGCTGTGAACTTATGTTCAGAATGTTTGGGGTTAGGATAATATGAAGAATCTTTGGAATAAAATCTTAACTTGGGTACGCGGCCATAGACGTCGTGTCATTCAGCTCTACACAGCTTTGCTTTATAACGCAAACTTCAAGGCTTTCTTTAAGGGCGGAATCTACCAAGGCGACGCTAAATATTTATGTCTCCCCGGCTTCAATTGCTATTCATGTCCTGGTGCCATTGGATCATGTCCTTTAGGTTCGCTTCAAAATGCTTTAGAGTCGTCTAACACCAGAACTCCTGTCTTCTTGCTTGGTTGCATCATGATCTGGGGTTTGATGCTTGGTAGAACAATCTGTGGTTTCTTCTGCCCGGTTGGTTTCTTCCAGGAAATCATCTATAAGATCAAGACTCCAAAGGTCAAAAAGAGCAAGTGGACACGTATCGCATCATATCTTAAATACGTAATTTTATTCGTCTTTGTAATTGGCATTCCAATAATGTATGCAACAGTTACCCAAGTTCCTGGATTCTGCAAATACATCTGTCCTGTCGGCACTCTTGAAGGCGCTGTTGTAATGCTTTTAAACCCAGCAAATGGCAATAAGCTAGACATGCTCGGACCTCTATTCACTTGGAAATTCCTAGTGTTAATGGTTATCCTTGTTCTCTCTGTCTTCTTCTATAGATTCTTCTGTAGATTCATTTGCCCACTTGGCGCGATCTACGGATTCTTCGCAAAATTCTGTCTCTTCGGAATCGATTTCGATGAAGCTAGCTGTACAAATTGCGGACTTTGCTTAGATAAGTGCAAAATGGATATCAAGCACGTTGGCGATCACGAATGTATCAATTGTGGCGAATGTATTCCTGTTTGCCCGGTTTCTGCAATCAAGTGGAAGGGTGAGAAATTCTTCCTTGCACCTAACGCTGTTGAAACTCCGCTTCCTGCATCAAACATGAATATCGGAACAATGGTCAAGGAAAAGAAAGAGGCTGAGGTTAACGCTCCAGTAACTCCAAGTGAGAATCCTGCTCCAGCTAAGGCCGAGGTTAGAAGACCTGCTCCAAAGAAATACGAGCCAAAGAAGCTCAAGAAGCCATTTGCCATCGCTGTTCCGGTTGTTATGACAGTTGTTCTTGCCGGCGCTATTGTTTATTTTGCGGTATTTGATAAATCAACTCCTGACACTGATATCGTCTTAAAAGAAGGCGATTCAATAGTCGAACATGAATTTGAATTGTTCTATGACAAAGGAACATACAACACCATGGATTCAATCGGCAAGATTTCCTTCTTGAATTTCTGGTATATGGACTGCGCTCCTTGCAAAGAAGAGATCCCTCATTTCAACGAACTCTACAACAATTATTCAGAAATCGTTGATGTCACATGCCTTGACGCTGGTGACCCATACATGGATGAAGTTGCAGATTTCCTTGATGAGCCGGTTAATGGTAATAAGTGGTGGAACTACTCAATCAACTTCGGTTATGACAAGGATAAGGAATTCTTCAACATGATCGAAGGCTCTAGCTCTGGCATCTTCCCTGTTACAGTTGTTATCGATAAGACAGGTATCATCGATGACATCCATTTCGGTGGTCTTACCTATTCCGATTTGGAGAATTACGTCACTAGGTTGAACAAATAAAAAAAGAATCCCAGGCGACTGGGATTTTCTTTTTCATAGCGTTTTTCTAGGTGAATTAAGCAACTTTGGAGATTGCATAAGCGAATTCGAAGTCTTCGCCAGAAGCATAAGGGTTGTTATCTAATTTGATTCCAAGAACCTTTGTGTCTCCTGCATTCATCTCAAATGAATAAGAGAAATTGCCATCTGTTGTTGTTCCGCTTGCAACAGCAGAACCATTGCTATATTCTGCAACAGACATGACAGCATTAGCGTCTTCTGACCATGACTCAATCTTGAAGTTGCCAGTGATACCAGAGACGACAACATAAGTCATTCCGTCTTTCTTCAATGCGGTCTTGTATGCGCCTTCGCCTACTGCATATGGAGCGGAGACGGTTCCTTCACCGGATGCATATGAGAGAACTTCTGAAAGATAGATGTCAGCATGCTTGTTAGCAGCTGTAACAATGTATCCGTTTGGATTATATGCGTATTCTTTTTCGAATCCTTTTGCTGACCAAGCGCAGTGTGCGAGGTATCCGCTTGCTGCAGGGAGGTTGAGATTCTCCATCTCGCCGTAGCCGTTGCAATCTGTGTAAACAGGTGTTGTGCAAGCTCCTCCAGCTCCTGGAACGCACCACATGACTCTGACACGTCCTTTTTCAGCATAAGCAGGTGCTCCGTTTGGTAAATAGACGTTTGTGGACCATGCACCGGCAGTTGGAGTTGTTGGATCACATGTTTCTGATGTTGTATCTTCGCTGCTATTATTCTTTGACTCGGAATTGTCGCCTCCATTTCCACCACACGCGACTAATACTAGTGGGAGAAGAAGGAGAGCTAATTTAGTTTTCTTCATGGCTAATGCCTCCTGATGTCCATCTATTGATGTCGACATAATTTAACAATAACAGTCCGCCTTTTCAAGAAATCGATTTGCTACCATCTAAGATGATTTAACTATTTCGCGACGAATCTAATATAGTAGATAAATGATTTGTATTATCATAATTACATAGACATTGAATTATCAAAAATCAAAGAAATCGTTAAGAAAGCCGACCGCATTGTATTTCTTGGTGGAGCAGGGGTTTCTACTGCATCCGGCATACCAGATTTCAGGTCACCTGAAGGCTTGTATAACATCAGAAATAACTATGGTGTCTCATATGAAGAGATGCTTTCCCATACATATTTCTATGAGCACATGGACCAATTCTATGAATTCTACTGGAACACGATGGTGGCTAAAAATGCCCTTCCAAATAAAGCACATAAAGCATTAGCAAAATTTGAAAATAGTGGCAAATTCATATCGATTTTGACTCAAAACATTGATGGATTACACCAAGATGCAGGGAGCAAAAGAGTCTATGAATTGCACGGATCTGTGAGACGCTATTACTGTGAGGATTGCATGAAGTTTCACAAGCTAGATGACATCAAGCAAAACGGAATTCCTCATTGTTCAAAATGTGGTGGCATCTTAAAGCCGGACGTTGTTTTATACGAAGAACCATTAACTCAGGCCGTCATTGAGGGTGCAATCATCGAAATGAAACTTGCAGATGTTCTCATTGTTGGGGGTACATCATTAAATGTTTACCCGGCTGCGGGATTGATATATGATTTCGGCGGATCGACATCCATCCTTATTAATAAGGAACCTACGCCAATGGACGCAAGATTCGATTACGTTATTAGAGGGGATATCGGAGAAGTTTTGGAGGAATTACTAGGATGAGTTACAGGCCGTTTAAGCACATTGGTACGATCATCAAACATAGGCACCGTGTCATTAGAAATGGAAGACATCTTGGCATTTGGTTCCATTGTTGGTTTCACGACCTAAGCAAGTATTCTCATGTTGAATTCCACAATTCTGCAATCAACTATGTTGGCACATCATCACCTGTCTTCGAACAGAGAAAACATAATGGCTATGTGTCCACAATCTGCTTACACCATACAGGAAGAAATAAGCATCACTGGGAATACTGGGCTGATTTCTTTAAGGGAAACATTGTTATGAAGACCATGCCATATAAATACGCCTTGGAGTATGTTGCCGATATGCTATCTGCATCCAAGACATATGACCCAAAAGGATTCAAAGGCGATTCTGCATTAAGGTATTTCCAAGCTCGTAAGGATCATTATTATGCAACAACAGCAACAAAGGAATTTATCGAGTGGTGCCTTACCCAATATTCCGAGTCGAAATGGAAAAATCTCAAGAAGAAAATCACCAAGAAAAAGTATCTAGAAATAACATCAAGACTGCCAGATACCGAAGTGTTAGATACACTTCATGTTACTGAGAAAATTGCAATATCTTCAAAAGAAGCTTAAACTAACCGGGACTTAAGGAGGATGAGTATGGCCAATAGAGTCTTAATCATCGGATGCGGAAGACTAGGCGCAGCCCTTGCAATCCGCTACGCAGAACAAAAATACAACGTATACGTTGTCGACGCAAATTCTGATTCATTTGAGTATTTAAATGATTCAGATCAGTTCTCTGGAGAGACAATTGTCGGCGATGCAGGCGACGTTGAAACATTAGAGGCAAGATGCCATATCAAAGAAGTTGATAGAGTCATTATCACAACAGGTGATGACTGCTTAAACCTTTTCCTTGCTCATCTTTGCGAATCTCGTTATCACATTAAACACATCTACGTTCGTTTAGACAGCAGTGAACTTGCTCCATTGCTTTTCGGATACAATTCAGTCCAGACAATCTTCCCATTCAACTTATCGATTGAGAAGTACACAGAAATGGAAGGGGAGGAAGAATAATGGCTAAGACAATCGTTATTGCAAACGGTACAAACGAAGCATCTTACATTTTCGATGCCTTCAACCGTGACGGAAATAAATTAATCGTCATCAATTCAAACAAGGAATTTGCTGAAGAGTTCGCAAAGACAAAAAGACACGATGTCATCTTTGGCGCTCCTTGGAAATTCCAGGTTTTAGAGAAAGCCGGAATCACAAACGCTGACATCTTCATCGCTTTATCAAACAAAGATACCGATAACTATGCAGCTTGCTGTATGGCTGAGAATTCATTCTATGTTGGACGTACAATTTGCTTAGTCAGCAACCCATCAAACGTTGAAGTCTATAAATCTTTAGGCATCGACTCAGTTATCTGTTCAACTTTGCAGCTTGTTGAAAACATTAGAAATGAATCCGATATCAACGGAAACCTTAAAGTCATCACAATCGAAGATGAAGTCCAGGCTTTCGAATTCCAGGTTTATTCAAACTACGTAATCTGCGAGAAGTCGATCATGGATATCAAGTGTCCACCTATTGCAACAATCGCATGCGTTAAGAGATTTAAGCCAGCTGCTGGAAGCAACGACCCAGTCCATATTGAGATGGCTAAGGGTTCGACTGTTTTACATGCAAACGATTCAGTTTATTGCGTTTGCCATAGAAAAGACGTTGAAGAACTTAAGAAATTCATGACAAGAGAGAAATAATGCTAGTCAACAAGAAAGATAAAAAGGTAGCAAACGGTTTCCGTTTATTGTTCGGATATCTTGGACTATTTATCATGGTCGAAGGAATTCTGACTCTTTTACCGCTCGTAATTTTGGCGTTCTATCCTGCTGAACTTGGCTGCTGGATGGATTTTGTCATTCCTGGAGGCTTAGGAATTGTTCTTGGAGCCTTGATGTTCTTGATCCTAATTGCAGGCAGAAAGAAGGGCAAATTCGGTAAGCATGGCGATTCCTTGCTCCTAGTCCTTCTTTGGATATCCGCAATTTTACTTGGCGCTCTCCCATTCCTTATTGATGGAATAATCGGCAACATAACTGGAGACACTTCAAGATTAGCGATGGATTTCTCTGAATCCTTCTTTGAATCCATGTCTGGATATTCCGCTACAGGTTTGACTGTTTATACAGGATTCCTCGATAGCACATATCCATTTGCACACGTATTCCTATTCCATCGTGCTTTAATGCAATTTATCGGTGGAGTTGGTCTCGTCCTTGTTGTCACCTCAGTTGTTAGTGACAAATACAATTTAAAGTTATTCTTCGCAGAAGGTCATAATGATCACTTGCTTCCAAACATGGGCAAAACAGCTAGATGGATCTTCTTAATTTACACAGTTTATATTGTGATTGGCGCAGTGGCATTGTGGTGCTGCGGCATGCCATTCTTCGACGCGATGTGTCATTCAATTTCTTCTCTTGCAACAGGTGGATTCTCGACTAGAAGTACAGGTTTACTTTATTTCCAGGAGACCCTTCCTTTAGGAAATCAGATTGCGATGGAAATCGTTTTCGAAGTTCTTATGGTACTTGGCGCCACAAGCTTTGTTATACACTTCCTGATTTTCACTGTTTTTGTTGGACCAGCTGCAAAACTTAAGGAACGTTTCTGGTCGCTTTTCCGTGACTTTGAGCTTAGATTCTCTACTGTTTTGATGGTCGTTCTTGGATTTATGTGTGCAGCATTCTCTTTGTGGTATTCCAAAGAAAACCCTGCCGTTATTGCAGATTATGTTGCCGCTAATGGTCCTCTGACTTTCTGGCAGGCATTCCGTTTCAATTTCTTCAATGTCGTATCCTGCTTATCGACAACTGGTTATTCAAACTGCGGATTATTAAGCCCATCAACAGGTTCTCTTGCTGCCCTTGGACAAGTTTCTATCTTGGTATCGATTTTCCTTATGATTATCGGTGGCGCAGTTGGATCAACAGGCGGTGGTATTAAACAAGCCCGCTTTGGCGTTGCCATGAAAGAATTCTATTGGTCTGTTAAGAATAAATTCGCATCAAGCAGAACTCTTGCCACAAAGCCAATCGCTAAACACGGCGAAATGGTCCAGGTAACAGATGGGGATAGAGCTGATGCTTATAACTATTCTTTCCTCTATTTGATGACATTAGCAGTTGGTTCGTTCCTTCTTTTAATGCTTCCATACGTTTCATTCCAGAGTGCGTTCTACAATTTTGCATCCGCCTTATCTGGCACCGGACTAGCGTTGTTTGACTTTGAAGTCGAAGGCACGATGGTGTATTCCTTCCTCGATTATAAAAACGCATTGATTGCCGGCGGAAAGTCTGTCGCACCATATTATGCAACCCTTTGGATTATCGACCTTGGTATGATTTTAGGACGTCTTGAAATCTTAGCTTGCTACTACGCTATCAAATCTCTAGTTTATGATCCTGTTAAGGAATATGTAAATGTCGGAAGCTATAGGGGCATCATCAACGTTCTAAAGGCAAAAAAGATGCTTGCTATCAGAAGCGAAAACATGCTTAGAGCAGAAGCCCTTGACGCTGTTATCAAGGACTACGAATATATGCAGAAAACCAATATCGAAGTCAATGGTTCTAGAGCTACCTTAAATAAACGCGATATGAGATACATCATCCAGAAGAAGCGCGATGAATACATCACCCTTTACCATAGAACCGATGAACCTGAATTAAAGGAAAAGTATTACCAGATGGCTGTGGACCTCAATTGGTACATGCCTCGCAAGTACAGGAAACGCATTTATAAAGATTAATTATGTCCTGCCGTAACAAAGAAATAAAAACCGCTAATGGCGTTCGTTTGCTCATCGGCTATTTAGGCTTGTTCTTGATGGTCGAGAGTTTAATCGTTCTCTTGCCATTGCTTATTTTGATTTTCTATCCAGGAGAATCTGGATGTTGGATGGATTTCGTTTATCCATCAATAGGCGGATTCGTTATAGGGGCAACGCTTGCATCAATTTGTTTGCTTGGAAGAAAGCCTGGTAAATTCTTGAAAAATCAGGAATCAGTCTTGCTTATCTTCTTGTGGCTTGGCGCCGTTACTTTAAGCGCATTCCCATTCTTCCTTGCCAAGAATAATTCGACACTTAATATGTCGTATCTCGAATCTTTCTTCGAGGCAATGTCAGGATATTCAACAACGGGTCTAACGGTCTATTCCGGCTTCCTTGACCAAGGATATGAATTCGCACACGTATTCTTGTTCCATCGCGCTATGATGCAGTTTATCGGTGGTGTTGGCCTCGTTCTTGTTGTTACTTCAATCATTTCCGACAAGAGAAACGTACAGTTATTCAATGCTGAAGGCCATGGCGATCATCTTCTCCCAAGCATGGGCAAGACCGCTCAGTGGATTTTCGGAATCTATATCATCTATATCGCGATTGGAACAGTTGCCCTGTATCTCTGTGGTATGGATTTATTTGAAGCTTTCTGCCATTCCGTTTCTTGCTTAGCAACCGGCGGATTTTCTACTAGAAGCGGCGGATTATTATATTGGCAGGTTGGACCTGGAGCTTTGCCTCTTGGTAACCAAATCGCCATGGAAATCATCTTCATGATCCTTATGCTTCTTGGATCATCAAGCTTTGTTATGCATTTCCTTTTGTTTACCTTATTTGCTAGGCCGTTATCGGGTAAGACTTTAAAAGCTAGATTTAAATCTATCTTCTTGGACTTCGAACTTAAATTCGCTTTCTATCTAGTTCTTATTGTTGGTGTCATAACATCGTTTACAACCATGCTCAACTACTTGGAAGTGCCAAGTATCTATACCGATTATTTATCTGTTACAGGCAATTCGACATTAACGTTCTGGGAATCCTTCAGGTATAACATTTTCTATACTGTCTCATGCGTATCTACAACCGGCTACGCAAACGCTGGAATGCTTTATCCATCAACGGGAAGCCTTGCGGCATTAGGCGACTTTGCGATCATGACGTCGGTTGTAACTATGGCAATCGGGGGCGCCGTTGGTTCAACTGCAGGCGGTATTAAGCAATATCGTTTTGGTATCGCTCTTAATGACTTTATTTGGAATTGGAAAAAGAAGTTCTCGTCAAATAGAACGGTTTCACCAAAACCTATGTCTCACCACGGTGAAATGGTGGAAATCGATGACGCTTCAAAAACTGAAGCCTACACATATGCATCGCTATATATCGTGACTGTTCTCATCGGTTCGTGCGTTATCGTTATGCTTCCTTATACAGACTTTAGAAGTTCACTCTATAATTTCTCATCGGCTTTATCGACCTTGGGCCTTTCTTTATTTGACTTTACTGTTGCAGGGTATGGCGAAGTTCATTCCTTCCTTGAATATAAAGAAGCTTTAGCTGCCGTTGGCATCAGTAACGTTGCATATAACGTAATGCTTGTTGATTGCACAATCGGCATGCTCTTTGCGCGTCTAGAAATCATGGTCTGCATTTATGCTGTCAAAGGCATAATTTACGATCCATTTGTCCAGTTGACCAAATCAGCTGCTATTAGAGGCCATTTATTCGTCTTGAAAGAACATAAGACAACCGCAATTAAAAACGGCGATTTCAACAAGGCAGAAGCATTGACTCTTGTTCTTAGTGACTACGATATTGCTTACAAACTTAAAGTCGAAGAAAAAGGCACGAGAGCAAAGATGCACACCAAAGACATATTAAAGGTAATTGAACAAAGAAGAGATAAGTTGGTTTCCTGCTTATATGAAGCTGTAGGGGACGTTGAACATCAAAAATATTTAGAGATGGTCGAAGTTCTTAATGAGTATCTGCCTAATTCGCGTAGAAAGAAAATCTAGTATTGTTAATTTAACTTGATATAGATATAATTAGGCGCTGTTAGGGGCTTGGTTCAACGGCAGAACAGCGGTCTCCAAAACCGTTGATAAGGGTTCGATTCCTTTAGCCCCTGCCATCAAAGAATTACAGCATCGATAATCGGTGCTGTTTTTTTGTCTTATCTTTTGATGGCATCGAAGAATTTGCAAAAAACAGCATTATATGTAAATTTTTTAGCAATTTACGCCAAAATTATGGTTTTGCTAAGATGAGGCTATAAAGTATATCTAGATTCTTATTGAGGAAGAATCCATATTATCCCTTTCGAGAAAATGCCAGAGGAGGCGTCCTCTGGTATTTTTTCTATTAGAGTGTTTGCAACGCCTTAAGAATTTATGCATAATATGCGACTCTCTACTTAATGGAGAGAAAAATTGGGTACAACATTTACGCGTCTTAATATATATTTAAGGTGTTATTGGAGGTTAGTTATGACATTTTGGGAAAAAGTCGGAAATTGGTTCACAAATATTGGTAACAGGTTCGTTTCGTTTTTTACCGATCCAACTGCTATGGAAATGACAAATCTCGAAAGAATAATCGCTGTTATCATCTTCATCGTTATCGCTTTCTTCTTAATCAAACTTCTTGGTTTTGTCATGAAAAAGGCAATGGGCATTAAAAAAGGCCCACAGATTGATGTCTCCGCTAAGATGTTTGTCGTCCAGTTCGTCAAGATTCTATTGTGGGTAATGGTCGCATTTGGATGCGTTGCATTGCTTGGGATTGACGTCTCATCCGTTGCTGGAGTTTTATCTGCTGTAACAGTCGCTTTAGGCCTTGCTTTGCAAGATGTCATTGGCTGCTTTGCTGCAGGCTTAATCATCATCGGCTCCCGTCATTTAAAAACAGGCGACTATGTCTTGATTGCAAATGGCTATGGTCAAGTAGAAGGAACTGTTATCAAAATCGGTCTAATGATCACAACATTATTAACTGTTAACGGACAGCATGTATTCGTTTCAAACAACAATGTTATTAAAGCAAACTCTATTGACTATTCCTCGTATCCAACAAGACGTGCTTCCTTCACAATGCCAGTCCCAGTTGACGCTGACATCGCTAAGGTTAAGGAAATCATCTATGGCGTTCTTAACGAAGATTCAAGAGTCTTAAAAGATCCTGCCGCAAACGTTCACGTTGATACGGTTGAGGATTACTGCATCAATATCGCAATAAAATTCCACACAATGAACGCAGATTATTGGGATGTATTAAACAACGTTAGAGAACCGATAATCAACAAGTTTAGAGAAGCAGGAATCTTAATCCCTACAAGGAATAAAATCACATTAAAGGACAAAGAATAATGAAAAAGGCAATCAATATTTTGTTGAAGGTATCGTTGATTGTAGACATCATCGCCATCGTTTCATGCGTTGCGTTGTTTATAATCGGCATCGCCCTTGTCCCTCTTGGTGTTGAGTTGGCTAATGAACTCGAATCCAATAGCAGTCCAGAAGTGGTTATCACATTCACGCTTGTATTCTCGGCAATCTTTGTGTTCCCTCTTT
>JAKSVD010000028.1 GCA_024408305.1 Bacilli bacterium
CTCTTGCTAGTGTCGATGGGTTGCAGGAGACGTAGACGATTCTATTTGGAGCGAGCTCTTTTACTGCATTAATAAAGTCTGTAGTAGATCCTTTCCTTGGCGGAGCCATGAAAAGGAGGGCTATATTCTTTCCTTCTTTTGCAGCCTGGACCAAGTATTCCGTTGCATCATCACATACAGCTTCGTAATTTGCTAGGTTGTTTGCCTTTGCGTTATAGATAGCGTCTTCCACTGCTTCTTTAATGTTTTCTACCGCAGTGACGTGTTTTGCGCCTTTGGTTGCAGCAATCAATCCGATTGTGCCGATTCCGGAATATGCATCGAAAACAACATCATTTTCGGTGATATTTGCGTAATCCATCGCGGTTTTATATAGGATTTCTGTCATTATAGGATTTGTTTGATAGAAACTTTTTGCAGAGATTCTGAATTTAACTCCACATAATGTGTCATTGATATATCCCTTGCCGAAAAGAATCTTGTCCTTTTCTCCAAGAATTATGTTGGTCTTTTCGCCGTTGATATTTTCTACTATCGTTGTAACTTCAGGAAGCCTTTCTTTAATCAATTCAACAAGTCTATCCTTCCTTGGGAAATAGACTTTGGTTGAAACGATGACAAGCATTATCTCATTGAAGTGTTTTGATGTTCTCACTAAAACGTGTCTAATGTATCCTTCTCCAGTTTTTTCCTCATAAGGCATAATCTGGAGTTTAGTAAACATACCGCAAAGTTCTTTGACTATCTTGTTGCCTCTAACATCCTCGATTGCACAGTCTTCGTTCTTAACGATAATGTGCGTACCTTCTTTATAGAACCCATAAATGATATTTTGATGCCATTGGTCCATTCCAAAAGGCACTTGAACCTTGTTTCGATAATTGAATGGGTTGTTCATTCCAAGCGTCTCAAACGCCTTAATTTGCATGTGTCCAACCTTGCGGAACTGTTCTTCTACGAGTTTCTTCTTGAATGCGAGCTGAGCTGAATAACGGTAAGCCTGGAAACAGCATCCGCCACAGGCGGTGCAAACCTTGCATACCGGTTTGATTCTATCTGGAGATAATTCGCTTAGCTTGTGGATACAACCGAAAAAGACGCCATTCCTCTTGTAGAGGATGTCGACTTCTCCTTTGTCCCCCGGGAACATGCCGGTGACAAATATGGTTCTATCTCCATCACGAACAACGCCCTTACCTTCGAAAGAAAGGTCAATGCATTCTCCGTTGATTGTTTCTAAAACGTGTATGTTAGCCATTATTAAGCAGCTGATTTCTCCTTTGGAGCAGCCATTAATGCCTGGATGAATTCGATTTCTGCTGCAGCATCAAGTCTTGGGAATAACTGTTCACCTTTGCAGACTGTTAAGTTAGAGACATAGTCGAACTTACATGCGTTCTCATACGTTCTTCCATCAGTTGGGATTCCGAGCTGATCGAAGATCTTTTCGCTCTTATTGACGAAGATTGGGCTTAAGAGCATACCAGCAAGGTAGATAACGCTTGCGAGATGCTGCATGCATGATGCGAGGAGATCAGCTTTTGCTGGATCCTTTGCTAATGCCCATGGGGCGGATTCTTCAATGTATTTATTTGCGGCAGAGACTAAATCCATAACTGCTGCATAGCTCTCTGTGACCTTAAGGTCATCCGATAAGACTTCATATGTTGTAATTGTCTTATCAAACATATCATGAAGGTTCTTATCGAGATCATTGAGATCGCCTTTGTATTCAGGGATTTGTCCACCAAAATACTTCGTGATCATAGAAACGGTTCTATTCAGGAGGTTTCCGATGTTGTTTGATAAGTCTGCATTCAATCTCTCAATGAACTGTTCTGGTGTGAACTGTCCATCCTGGCCGAAGATGATTTCTCTAGCGAGATACCATCTGACTGAATCAACGCCGTAGTGTTCTACGAGTGGAGGAACTGGGATGACGTTGCCTTTTGATTTAGACATCTTGCCATCCTTCATCATCATGAGGCCATGGACAAAGACCTTATCTGGTTTTCTTAAGTTGAGAGCCTCAAGGAACATTGGCCAATAGATGGTGTGGAATCTTGTGATGTCTGCACCGATGACATGGACAACTTCACAATCAGGATCCTCCCAGTAGTTCTTGAATTTCTCGTTATTTTCCTGACCGTATCCCAATGCAGTGATATAGTTGGTTAGAGCGTCGAGCCAAACGTAGATAACGTGTCCTGTTGATTCTCTTACAGGGATTCCCCAGTCGAATGTGGTTCTAGTGACACAAAGGTCATTTAAGCCTGGTTTGATGAAGTTATTGATCATTTCTGTCTTTCTTCCGACAGGAACGATAAATGTTGGGTTTTCGTCGTAATATTTGAGTAAATTGTTGACATATTTGGAACATTTGAAGAAATATGCACCTTCTTCTTTCTCCTCGACTGGTCTTCCGCACTCAGGGCAGATGTGATCTTCTCCGACCTGTGTTTCTGTCCAATATGATTCTTCATGGACACAGTACCAGCCTTTGTATGATGAAAGATAGACGTCTTCGTTTACGACAAACTTAGAGAAGATATCCTCTACCGTCTTAACGTGTCTTTCTTGTGTAGTTCTAATGAAGTCATCGTTTGAGATGCTCATCGTGTTCCAGAGGGATGTGAATCTTGTTGCGATTTCATCAACGAATGCCTGTGGGGTGACTCCCTTTGCGGCTGCGTTCTTCTGTATTTTTTCTCCATGCTCATCAAGGCCTGTTAAGAAGAATGTGTCGTATCCTCTCATTCTCTTGCCTCTAGCAATGATGTCACAAAGTGTTGTGCAGTATGCATGTCCAAGATGTGGAGATGCGCTTGGATAATAGATAGGTGTAGTGATATAGAATTTTTTGCTCATGGCTAATGGAACCTCCCTGCAAAATTATTTACCGGAGTGATTTTAACACAATATTGGCTTTTTATATAACAAAAAGCCACGCATTTAACGTGGCTTAATTGTCTATAGTTCTTACTTACCAGCTTTTGCGAGCTTCTTGTTGAACTTGTCGATACGTCCGTCTGTTGTGACATTACGCTGCTTGCCAGTGTAGAATGGGTGGCACTTTGAGCATGTATCAACCTTGATTTCCTTTAATGTGGAACCAGATTCGAATGTTGCTCCGCAGCTGACGCATGTGACGACGCATTTGTGATAAGCAGGATGGATTTCTTTCTTCATTTTCAATACTCCTTTCGCCTTGTGGTTTCCCCACAAAGAGAGTTACGGGTGTTATATTATATATTCACTAAGTGATTGGCAAGTTTTTTCCTATTTATTCTTCATTTTTTAAGCTCTTTTTTGTTTTAAACAAATTAGTGACGCCCAAAATGAGTTCTGCGATTGATATTGAGGCTACAGGAATCAAAGGATAAAGAAGATACTCTGGGCTTGGCAACAAAGGATCCTGTTTTATCTTTGTGAGCCCCAATGCAACGGCATAAACAACAACGAACAAGACGATGGAATAAAACACAACGTTAGCAATGGAATATATCCACTTCTCATTACCCTCCTGATCATGATTGAGTAAGCCTTGTACCAAAAGCATGATAATCAAGGAAATCGACGCAATTAAAAGAGGCTCATACACTCCGTCGAGGAGGTTAGAAACCAAAGTTCTTACTCCCGCCTCTTCGATGTATGTATATTGATACAATGAAATTGTCAAAGAAGACTTAAGCAGTAAGGTTCCACAAGCGAAATAAACTAAATATAAGGCGATTTTCTTGAGAATTTTCATAGCTTCCATAGTTATTTCTCCAATCTTATGTTGTCATTTGGCCTGACCAAAATAGCTCTGTCGGAGTGAACTTTCATTACTTGTTTGATTTCCCAAATCATTCCGGGATGACAATGCATAGGTATCAAATGTTTGGCGTTGATAAGTTCCACTGTTTTGGCCGCATCTTCAGGGCTCATTGTATAGTAACCATCAATTGGCAACAGTGCATAGTCAATATTCTTTTCCTTCAGAGCTTCCATTTCAGGAATCATATCGGTATCTCCAGCATGGTAGATGTTTACCCCATCGACAGAAATCAAATATCCAACGCACTCCTCTTTCTTATGGTGAGAGTTATATGCAGGTACAGCTTCTACATTAACACCAAATTCAGAAAAAGACTGATAAATACCATTTGCAAGCGCATCTTTCGAACGAATAACAATGCATCTGCTTGCCGGAACAATCTTATCGATTGCATTATGGTCATAATGTTCGTGAGTAATTAATACTATATCCGCTGGAGTCTTGTATCCTTCTCCTTCGTAGGGATCAATAAAAATTACCTTACCGCTGTCTGTGGTGATTCTAAAAGAAGCGTGTCCTTGATAGAAAAGTGTTGCCATTGTGTACCTCCTAAACGAGCTTTCTAGAATAGTATGCATCTCTAAAGGAATTATCCCAATAAGCATCTTGCAAGAAAATGATTTCTTTAGAAATGGCTTTGTTTGCAAGAAAAGGGTTAAAACCCAGCACAACATTATTTGCCGTATTTCGTGGGAGATACACAATCGATAAGTATATTAGGTGCCCATCCGTTAACTCGGAAGGAAGTTCAAAATACGATACTTCGCCATAAGAGCAATCCAATATTTTGTTGAGGCGCTTAAATTGTCCTTTACTTGCATCGAATGTTCGTGAGTTAAGACGCAATGCGACGTTTCTTAATATAGATGGTTCCCCGTTCACGATAACAGAAGGTGAGAATAATACCCAAAAAGGGACATGGTTATTTTTGTTTAATTCATCTTTCCAAGACTTAAAGATATAAGAAATTGAAAGCTCGCCCTCTTTTATCAGTTCGCCTCTTCTGTAATACTCAACTGTCATAAACCCTTTAAGCCGAGAAGAAAATGTATCCTTAAAGGAAAGCAAGGAAAGGTCGGATTTTGAAAGAATTAGTCTATATTTATTCCAATAGTCGCGTTGTCCTTTAAATATATTTAACAAATCTTCCATACATTTCCCTATCTCTATTCTAAAGCATATACGCCTCAAGAATAGATTACTTTTTTATGTTTACACGAAAGACATTACGAATCTATGAATTGTAAAGATTAGAAATATTGCTATTGAATCTTGTTTTTACTTTTTTAAAAACCTTAATCATAAGGTAGCCCACGATAAGTAGTCACACAACGCAAAGAAAAGGAAGACAAAAATATACGCGCACGCGTACATGCAATTTAATATAAAATGATATGGGCATAAGAAGTCTCGAAAGCGTTTAAACCAACGGTAAGGAAGAATCATATCCCTGAAACCGGAAGATCTTATAAGCTAAGTAAAATGACAACGAAGAACTCTAGGAATTTTCTTTTCTATGTCAAAGCTATTCTCCTAGGCTTTTTCGACACGTTAAACAAAAGCGTTCGGGTTAAGCGCAATGAGACAAAATGACTTGGGCAAATTATAAATAGTTTAAAAATAAAAAAGTAAAAAGTTTGGGATTAACAAATAATGCAACGTCCGGAATCCTTATCGCCATTAGCAAAATTCATGGGACTCTTAATATTAAAACACTAATCGGTAAGGAGGGACGTTGGATCCACCTAAGAAAAGTTTATATCATCGTTAGTTTGGCAGTACAGTTCATGGCAACAAAAGAAACCATTCATTAAAACTAAAATATACTGTTAGAAATTCTGAAAAATAATACTTTTAAGACAAATATCATGAATTAATGGACTGTTTTTATTCGATATAGTCTTTATTTTTTAAATTTTTTAGTTATCTTTTTACCTTTTTAATAGGTTATGTTATAATTCGATTATGAAGAAAACGATCCTAATGCAAATTCAAGATAAATATGAGCCACTAGAACTCTTCTTTATTTCTGATATTCACGACAAAACAATGACAGAAGCAGCAATCAAACAGGAGCTTCTTAGGCTTACAAAAGAGGGCTCAGTAAGAAGATATTCCTATGGTGTTTATTACCTTCCTGGAAGCAAAAAAGATGCTGAACCAAACGCAATGGACGCCATTGAAATGAGATATATAAAAGCAGGAAAAAAATATTTGGGATTTTACACTGGAATCAATTTCATCAACTCAATAACGGGTAAAAGACCAACGTTAGACCAGAAGCTTGAGATCATGAGCAACAAGGCTACAAGCGGCAAAAAATCAGTCTATATGTTCTCCAAGAGGTTTGTACTCAGGAAGCCATACATGGAGATTACAAACGACAATTATTCGTTAAACGCATTCCTTAGTTACATATCGATGGCTGACTTGGCAACAATCAAGGCTAATTACCCAATTCTGGCTAATTACATAAGAAAAGAACATTTGGGAGCCGACGATGTTATGGAAGCAACAAAATACTTCCCAGCAAAAACTGCTTCTAAATTGCTCGCAACAGACTTATACAGATCCCTTTGGAAGCATTAAAATGCAGCAGAATTAACTGCTGTTTTTTTATGCAAATTTACTTTTATTTAAACATATAGCAAAATCTTTACAATTTATTCTTGTTGATATTTCAAATACAATCCGCAAAAACTTTTTTCTACTGCAAAACTACTCTAAATAAAAAACCCTCGAATCATTTTTGAAACGAGGGTATAAATGCTGATTATGCTTCGTCTGAATCGTTTTCAGGCGCTTCTTCTGTCGCGTCTTGATAATCTCTGAAATCCCATTCAGGACGCCCCTTAACGATTATTTCAAACACCACATCGATGAGCTTATCCTCTACTGCTCTTTTGTTTGTTGGTGTTGCCCTGATAATAGAATCAACTTTATCTAATGTATGCTTCGTTTCGATTTCAGAACCATCGATAAATGCGCTGACTAACGAATAGGCCCTAATACAAGGCGCATTGTAACAGGCCATAATATTTTTCTTTGTATCGAGTTTTTGCGATATCCAATAGTTCTTAGCATCTTCTAGCTTATCACCCATAATGAGCATGCTTACTTTATTTGCAACAGCGGTATAGAAGACTCGGTCGGAAACGTCTTTTTCGCAGGCAATGGTTTTTTCACAGATCTCTATTACACCATCATAATCCAAGGCCTCTAATCTCTTATATAAAGTTATGTCATTGATTCTTGAAGTAAAGTCCGTGACGTTATCATAAATTGGTGTTTCACCAACTTCTTCTCCTATAGCAAGTTTGTATTCTGATAAAAGCATATTGTTATATGCTTCTTTATTTGTTTGGTTTGTTAATATACCGAATAAATATCCGTCATTTTTGTTATCTAACTGCGCTGGGAAAATCTGATAGACGAAAATCATGAATGCCGCGGACATAAAGACAATGGAGAAAGCCTTCCACCATGGCCATGAATTTGTAGCATCTTGGAAGACTGTTGCTACGGAAATAATGACAATTAAAGCAACAACTTCAATTAAGAGGAACAGCATTGGCATATAGATGGCTGGCTTAGGATTTGATTTTGAAACATCCTTTGGAGAGACCTTTGTCTCGCCGGTTAATCCGTCAAAATTCGCAATCCTAAATCTCATTTTTCCTTTTCTTCTCTTTAAAGAGAACCATAAGACGCAGATCGAATAAATATCATATCCGCCAATCTTTGCGCCAACTACGTGTCCAAGTTCGATGATAAAAGCGTTAAACAGGATTGAGCCGAGGACGCTAAGTAATATAAATGCAAATCCATTATTCAATGGAACCGTGTACCCGTACTGGTCGAATGTAGGACGAATGAAAACAAGGCCAGTTACTATAGCTATGGCCAGCATAATTACATAGACGATTAAGGCGTTAATATCGTTTTTCTTCATAAAGTACCTCCGTAGGTATTGCGTTCGGAACAGCCAACGCACGTGTTCTGTTCTTCGTGTACTGAGTAGAGGTAACCTTAGGGTTCACCAAATTATAGTTACTTATCCACGCATATGCACGAATATTTATTTTAGGCTATAAGAGACGCCGGTTATTGTTTCTTCTTCTCCTCTTTGGATAATTCGATTAAAGACGGGAGAATGGTCAAAAGAGCACAATTAACGAATTTCTTCATGTTCTTCTCGAATTTTCCAGGCGTAATCCTTGCATCTTTAAAAGAATAAGAGAATTCTTCGCCAATAAAACGGGCAAATCTTCTTGCGGCATTTCTATAGGAATCTTTCGTTAAGCCGTAATTATTGTTGTTAACAAGAATTAGGAATACTTTAGACATAACTTTGCTCAAGAAGAAATTTTCAACAAGATCGTGTGCCGCTGAATTATAGCTAGATTTTAGAAATTCAAAGTTGTCTTTAGCATAGTTAATAAGTGCGATAAGCGTTTGCTTAACGTCGTCGGCACTTGATAAACCAGGAATTTTTTCATTCAAAAATATAGCGGCTAACAAATCGTATATATCTTGGTAGTGGTAGTAAAAAGTTTGTCTATGGCAACCACATTTATCACATAAAACAGTGACGTTAATCTCATTCAATGGCTGAGACAGCATCATTTCTTTGAGAGCGTATTTAAATTTTGCTTCTGTTGTCATTATTTCTCCTTTCTTAACTTTGCATATTCAACGGCGATTTGCGCACCAAGAATCGCATTATTAATAACTAAGTGGATGTTTGTTTCTAAACTATCTCCACCAGTAAGCTCTACTACTCTTTTCAAAAGGAATGGTGTGGATTCCTTTCCTCTAACGCCCTTCTCATCGGCTTCTCTAATGGCTTGATCAATAATCGAATCAATATACGAGTGAGGCAATGCATCTTCTTCTGGGCAAGGGTTTGAAATTAATATCCCACCTTTCAGTCCCATTTTATTTTGAAAATCCATTACACGTGCGGCTTGAATTGGTTCATCAAAGACGTAATCTACTGGCTTTCCACTACTGCGACAGTAGAAATTCGCAAATGTAGGTTCTTTATAGGATAGAACCGGCACGCCTTGAGTTTCTAAGACTTCAAGCGTCTTATCGACATCGAGGATGGCCTTGCATCCCGCACAGATTACCGTTACAGGTTCTGAACCCAGTTCATATAGGTCTCTTGATACATCCCATGTAGTTTCAGCCCCTCTGTGGACACCGCCGATGCCACCAGTTACAAAGATTGGAATACCAGCCATTTTTGCACCTAAAATAGTTGTTGATACGGTTGTAGCGCCCCATGATTTTGTGGCCATAACAATAGGCATGTCTCGCTTAGAAACCTTTGCAATTCCAGATTTTTTGCCGAATTCTTCGATTTCTTCGGCATTCATTCCAATAACCAATTCACCATCGATAATACCGATCGTTGCAGGGATTGCCCCGTTGTCTCTAACCGCCTTTTCAACAAGCAGAGCTGTCTGAACGTTTTTTGGATAAGGCATACCGTGAGATATAATCGTGCTTTCCAAAGCAACAACGGCCCTTCCCTGCTCAAGGGCACTCTTTACTTCATCATTAATTTTCATCACCGACTCCTTTTGCCTTAAATGGCAGCTTTGTGGCTACAATATTAGCGCCAACATATATCGCACCGATCACAAGAATGATAGATGCAATAAACACCCAATGATAAATGGATAAGTATTCGCTTCCAGGACCTCTAACACGAATCAAATTACCAAGGAAACCGAATGTATTGTATAAGCGATAGTCAATTATGATGAATACAACACCAAAGGTTGCGAGCCCAGCAAATACACCGATTCTGTATTTGTTAAAAGGCAGACAATTCTTCATCAACGCAAGATATGAAAGAACGGAGAAAACGTATACTGCAACGGTTGACGTAACAGTTAAAGAATCGAGGAAAAATTCTGGGGCAACCATATAAGAGATGTAGACTGTTAAAACGGATAGCGTTTGGCAAATTCCAGCAATTCCGGAAATCCTTAAGACGTTGCCCAAGAAAGTCCCACGGATTGGTTCATTTGATGGTTCCAAAGCAAGAAGGAATCCTCCTCCGCCGATAGTCACGATTTCCCAAAGAATCATATTTGATGTCGTAAACGGATATCCAGGGCCACCAAATAATTCAGAAATAGTGAAAATCACGGTCAAAAGGATCGCGAAAACGGTTTTTGACAAGAATAAAGATGAGGTTCTTTGGAGGTTATTAACGACTCTTCTGCCCTCAGACACAACATCTGGGAGATGTGAAAAGTCATTGTCTAACGCAATCATGTGAGAGGAATTTCTCGCTGCCGGAGATCCGGAAGCCATGCAAATAGAGCAATCTGCTTTTTTGAGAGCAAGAATATCGTTAACGCCGTCTCCGGTCATAGCAACTTTATGCCCTTTTTCCTGTAGGCATTCGACTACCTTTTCTTTTTGCTGTGGGTTGACTCTGCCAAAAACAGAATACTTATCGACAAGGTCCGGTATTTCATCTAGGGAAACACCTTCTAGTGATTTGAAATTTGCAGCACCAGGAACGCCAACTTCATTCGCAATACGAGCAACGGTTGTTGGATCATCTCCAGAAATTATTTTGATGTCGACACCGTTGCTGGCAAACCAAGCGATGTTGTCTTTTGCGTCGCTTTTGATGTGATCTGAAATAGTTAAAACAGCAATAAGTTCGATTTTTGCAGGCAATTCATTGTCCTTTATAGGGTTTTTTGATTTAAAAACACAGACAGTTCTTATGCCATCAGAAGCCTTTCTTCTAACAAAAGTCTCGGCTTCAGCATTCTTTTTGCATTCGACAAAGCCGTAAGCACCGATAATGTAAGTCTCTCCATTTTCAAATGTAGCTGCAGAATATTTTTTTATTGAATCAAACGGTATTGCAGCCACTGCTTTTAGAGTGCAGGACGTGTAGCGCTGCCTAATAGCTCTTGCTGTTCCGTTGTTATCTTGAGTTGCGTTGACCAAAGAAGATATGGAATCCTGGATTTCTTCATCAGATATGGAGGAGAGATTAAACATTTCTTTTATGCTCAACTCTCCATCCGTTAGGGTGCCCGTCTTATCAAAACAGATTACGTCTGCCCTAGCCAGCGTTTCAATACAGAACAATTCTTGAACATTGATTCTCTTTTTGGCTAAAGTAACAACTCCAACTCCGAGGGTCATGGATGACAATAAATAAAGTCCCGCAGGAATCATCGCGACAATAGAACCCGCAAACTTAGGAACGTTAACAACATAGGATGCATAAGTAACGTTACCCTTTAAGAACCAGATTAAAATCATCGTAATACCGAGAATGATAGCAGCTGTACCGGTGACACGGAAAACGTACAAACATGATGTTTTGATTTCCGACTTTGGTCTTCTAAAACTTTTTGCTGCTTCCGCGATTCCTTCTACATAGTTTGCCGGGCCAATTCGTATGGTTTTCGCGTATGCAATACCCGAAACAACATATGTTCCAGATAACACCTCTTCACCTTCTGATTTTGTTACAGAATCCGATTCCCCAGTCAAAGAAGATTCATCAAAAGACGCTTTACCACTGACGATAACAGCATCGGCCGTAATTTGATCTCCAGCTCTAAGAACTATGATGTCATTTAGAACCAATTCATCGGATGGGAGGGATAATTCCTTTCCGTTTCTCATTACTGACTGAGTAGGGTTTGTGACTAAATTAAGTTTGTTAATAAGCGCTCTAGCGCGCAAATCAGTAATTAACCCCAAAGCAGAATTTGCAATGATAGGGATGATGAAAAAATAGTTTTTAACATCAGCGTTGCCCATCAAAAGCATGATACAAACGCCGAAGAAGATGATGTTAAAGAAACTGAAAACGTTGTCCTTTAATATTTGCCAAACATTCTTTGTGACTCTTTTCTTATTCTTATTGACCAAGCCGTCGTCTTTACGAGATTGTATCTGCTCATCATTTAAGCCTGAAAGGTAGTCGGGTGAGAATACCTCGGCTTCATCGATCTTGGTTTTGATTTCAGTGATCTTTCTCTGCGTAATCATCATTCGCTCCTCAAGGCAATCACTGGGTCTTTTCTGGATGCAATACTTGCAGGAATAAGTCCTGACAGCAGTGCAAGGGCAACAGAAAGAACAACTAAAATAATGGCGGTTATAGGATTAAGTACTGCGATAGTTCCGATTCTATAGGAAGCATACATTCCATCTACAATCAAATTTATTGGAAGACATAAAACATACGCAAAACCTACGCCAATCAAGCCGGAAGCCAAACCAACAACCGAACATTCAGAACGGAATAATCTTCCAACATCGCGTTTTCTAGCGCCACATGCTCTTAATACACCAATTTCCTTGGTTCTCTCTATAACTGAAACATATGTGATAATTGCAGTCATAACACAGCTAACAGCCAAAGAAATGCCCGCAAAAACAATCAGGACACTGGATAAGGAATTAACTATTAAGCCGACTGAATCTGTAACAGTGGACATGATGTCGGAATACCTAATTCTAGTCGATTCATCAGCCTGTTGATCGTTATATGCATCGAGTCTTCCGGTTAAATCAGCCTTGGTTGTCATACTTGTCGGGAACACCAAAATTGATTCTATTAGAGAAAAAGATGCGTGATACGCAATAAGATCAACAATATTGAAATCTTCGTCACTAGACCATCCACCTGTATAAAAATCAGGAGACAAAAACTTATTCAAAAGAAGTTCTTTTGCATCTTCCCTCTCGCTTTTCTTTCCGTAAAGTAAATCGTCCATCACTTTCGCGACTTGGTCTTCATGGAAGTCTGCTCCGATATTTTTCGCAAAGCTAAAAAACGAAGAATAGGAGCATGTTCCAGGAACGTACGAATAATTAGAGTTTTCTCTTTCAACGAAGAAGTAATTGAAGTTGTAACAGGAAGCAATTTCACTAATTAGGTTACCGGAAAGTAATGAAGCAAGTTCATCCTCGTTGACGTCTTTAATCAAAGAGAACATTGTCTTGAGGGTTTCGTTTACTTTTACAAGACCATCCTTACCGTAATCATCTACCTCAGGAATAAAGAAGCTCTCGTTTGCAACTCTATGTAAATCACCGCAGTTTTCCTGGGTATCCCTAACGATTTCATCTTTTAGCTCAGAAAGATAACCTATAGATCCGGGCATCAAAGAGATATAACTGCCTTGGGAAGGTCTTAAAACGCCAACTATCTTCAATTCGATTGGGTTATATTCAGCATCGTTGTTATACACAATGCCCATCCCGGTAGAATCGCTTTCGTAATAATCTTTAATATATGTATCAAAACGATGGGTTTTCTTAACGCCGGTGAAAATTAGATTGCCATTATGATCTAATTCTGGCGAAATCTCATAAGCGTCTTTGTAGTAAGGGTGTTCACCGTGCTTATAATAATCGGAATTTCTATATGCTTTATATGTTTTGCCTTTGTGTGTATCGGTAGTAACTATATCTTCGAATGAAATAGGTTTGATTTCGGTATCCATACTCGAATAGAATCCCAACTTTTTCAAAGTGCCCAATTCAATTTGGTTATAAGAATCTGTTATTAAAACGATTTCATCCGCTTTTTGAGGATATTTTCCGTAAATAACATCGTATGTTTCGGTAAGACTCTTTTCCGGCAAATACAATTCATGGAAAATGGTCGCTGGCAAAGAAGTAAATGATGCAACGTTGCTGCCATAAGAACCAGCGCTGCTGTATTGCTTTACATGCTGGTATTCTCCCGAACCGGAGTTTACACCGCATTCTGTTATAAGGTTAAAACTTAATCCCGTTCTGTTGATTAAGATTGAAGAGGCAATTCCCTCTTCTACCAAAGGAAGAAGTTCTTCTTCATCTAAATTCTGGAATTC
>JAKSVD010000029.1 GCA_024408305.1 Bacilli bacterium
TAACGTTGTTTTTCTTCTTTGCAACGTTCATGAGATGTGGAAGTAAAGAAAGGGCCATGTCTTTAAATGTGACTGTTGGCCCATGGAACAATTCAAGAACTGAGAATTTATCTTCTTTATGAATGCCAATGATTTCATCAGCAAAATTAGCTTTGCAATAAGCTTTCTCAACGCATGATTTGATTTCTTCTTGGGTGAAGTCATCAAGATATAGAGAAAGAATGTAAGTAGCTAACTCCGGATAAGATAAATTGAGTAATTCCTTGACGTCAATTTTAGGCATGGTGACAGGGAGGAATAAACCCTTATCTCCACTTAAGCCTTTGAGGATAGCGACAGATGCGCTAACACGTAATTTTGAATCTCTCGTTGAATAAAACATGTCGTTATTCTACATACAACTGTTTGCGTGTCAAGAACAAACAATGAGGAAAACGTTTTCATCATATATAAATATGAAAAAAGATCACCATTTTTCTGGCGATCTCAAATTCTAGTTAATGTCGTGTGCAGCGCTGACAAGTAAATCAATCTTTGCCCACTGATCAGCCTCAGTAATATCGTTTCCTTCTTCAACCGATGCAAATCCGCATTGAGGGGATATAGCTAAGTTGTCAGTGATAATGCTGCTTGCCTGGAGATATCTATTTCTTAGGAAGTCCTTGCTTTCTAGTTCCGCTTTTTTGGTGGATATCAATCCGACCACGAATGTCTTGCCTTTTGGGAAATCTTTCCATGGATCAAAGGATCCTGAGCGCTCATCATCATATTCGACGAAAAACACATCATAATTGCATCTCTTAACGCCTTCGCAAATTGCGTCATAGAATCCATTCCACATTCCTTTTCCTTTGAAATTTCCCTTGCAGAAGTGGGTTGCAATCGTCATTCCTTCTGGTTTGTTCTCTAAGGATTTATTGGTTACTTTAACAAACCATTCGATAACTTCTTCTCTGGTGTGGCCTGTTGCTAACACCTTCATCATAAATCTATCATCGATGATATATGTCCAAGATGTATCGTCAACCTGAACGAATCTACATCCCTTTTCGTATAGGTCTTTGAACGCTTCTTGATACGCTTTTGCAATATCTTCAATTAATGCTTCGGTATCATTGCCATAATATGCATGTTCGTTGTGGCCCATTTGGAATATCTCATCAATGAGGAGCATGTTAGGACCGGAGATATTTTTCTTTGCTTCAACACCTCTCTCGTCAGCAAGTTTCTTCAAGAATACGTAATCTTGAATTTCCTTATTGTCTTTAACGTAAGAGATCTTTCCAGAAACATAGCCTAGCTCAATATGGTGGGACACGCCGTTGATCACTCTATCGAGGTGAATGGTATCCCAGCCATTAAATGCATTCGTGCTCCAGTCGAGGTGCCACCATCTTCTACGGAATTCGCCATCGGTCACTCTTTTTAGTCCGTGTGCAACTTCCTTATCTACTAGCTTAGTGATTACTTCGTCTTCGATTTTGCGGAGTTGATCATATGTGATCTCTCCATCTTTATATTTTTCTCTAGCAATTCTTATTTCTTTTGGTCTTAAGAAAGAACCGACGATATCATATTTCCAATTCGCCATAACTCAACCTCGCTTACTAAAGGATATATCAAAGCAATAGAGGTGACCATAGATAACTTCTGTTATATATTTACTCTTTTCGTCATTATAATAAGGTTACTTTGATTGGAGGAACAATTATGAAAACAGTAGTGATAACTGGTTCTGCTAGAGGGCTCGGATATGAAATGGCTAAGAATTTCAGAGCGGCTAATTTCAATGTTGTATTAAGCGACATCAACGAGGCTAATCTTGCTAAGTCAGTTGAGGATTTATCAGGATTACCAGGAGAGGGAAAAGTAATCGGAGTTAAGTGCAACGTCACAGTTCTAGATGATGTTGAGAATCTTGCTAAATCTGCAAAAGATGAATTCGGTTCTTTAGATATTTGGATTAACAATGCTGGTGTCAATCAGCCATCTAAATACATTTGGGAATTAGAAGAGAAAGAAATCGATTTCCTCATGCAGGTAGATTTAAAGGGCACAATCAATGGTTCTAACGTTGCTATGAGAGTGATGAAAGAGCAGGGAAGCGGTGCAATCTATAACGTCGAGGGATTTGGTTCTAACGATGCTTATCAACCATATTTAGTAATGTATGGCACAACAAAGAGAGCGGTAACCTATTTCACATCAGCATTAGCGAATGAGGTTAAGGTTGCAAATCTTCCAATTCTGGTTGGTAAACTATCTCCAGGCATTATGATTACTGGATTCCTTACTTCATCCAACGGAAAAGATGGAACAGTCCAGCTCTCTGACAAAGTTAAGAAAGTCTATAACATCTTAGGTGATTACCCTGATGTCATTGCTAAATTCCTTGTTAAAGAGATGATAAAGAACAAGAAGAATGATAAGAGAATCGAGTGGCTAACGAATGGAAAAGCATTTTGCAGATTCATGGGAGCCGGATTCAATAAAAGAGACTTCTTCAAGGAAAATAACTAGCAAAAAGCCCATATCTTCTGTAGGTATGGGCTATTTTCTTAATCGATTTGAGAAATTAATTCATTGATGTCGTTCTCATCAAAATCATAATGGGAACCACAGAACTGGCAGTTAAGGGAGATCTTGTGATCTTCATCCCTCAGCTTTTCCAATTCTTTCTTTCCTATCGAGATGAGAACTTGTTCACTTCTCTCTTTTGAGCAGTTGCACTTGAACTGAACAGGCATTTTTTCAGTGATGTTAACGTCGAATCCTTCGAGTACAAACGTAAGCATATCTTCAGGAGTCATACCTTCATCAAGCAAATCCGTTAATGCATAAAGCTTTCTTAGATTTCTTTCGAGTTTTGTTATGCTCTCTTCAGGACAGTTTGGCAAAAGCTGGACAATCAATCCTCCAGCGCGCTTAACCGTAACATCCTTGTTCATTAATACGCCCAAAGCAACAACGGATGGCGTTTGTTCGCTTGAGGCAAAATAGTATGTTAAGTCCTCGGCAATCTCTCCTGTCTGGAGTTCAATTGTTGAAACATATGGATCCTTCAATCCGTAATCTCTTATAACGGTTAATGTGCCTTCTCCAATTGCACCACCAACATTGAGATGACGTGCTGCATTTGGCGGCATTATTACATCGGTTACCTTGGTATATCCTTTGACCTCACCCTTATTGTTGGAGGAAACAACAAGGCCTCTCATAGGGCCATTTCCGTTGAACTGGAGTGTTAAAACGTCTTGTTCGTTCTTAAGGTTATTTCCCATCATCAATGCTGCGGACATCGATCTTCCTAATGCGGCAGTACAGATAGGCGATAAATTATGGATTTGTCTAGCATGTTCCACCAAATTTCTTGAGGTGATGGCCCATGCTATTATCTCCTCGTTTGCGTTTGCTCTAACTAGGTAATCATTAGGCTGAACATTGTCTTTATAGAACAAAGTTCTAGAATAGACATAAGTGCTAAGAGTCTTTGTCATTACCTCAGTCTCTAATTCAACGTCTCCTTGGACCAATAACTCGAAATGGTTTTTCTCGTAGAAGGTGAAATTGCAATCTGAGTCAGTCATGACGAAATATCGTTCATGATTGTGGAGCGAAGATAGGTGCTTTAACAGCGTTGTTCCTATACCTTGTCTTTGCAGTCCTGGTTCCACTCCGAATAAGACAATTTGGCCTTTTTGATTGTTGCCAATGTATTTGGACAATTCTTCCAGATGAGCGTGATATTTTTTTACGTATTCCTTTTCGCCTTGCTTATCCATAACATATTTGTATTGGGCGGATAATTCATCGATGGTTTTTTCATCAAACAATGGTGTATCTCCGAAATGGTTAGCAAATATAAAGCCAACACACTTCCCATCGAGCTCATACGTAAAAGCCTCAGTTGCCTCGCTTAAGTTGCTATAGACGTACCAGTAACAGAAGGCGATTCTTGCCTCTTCATCTTGGATGTAAGTGTCGAAGTGCATCGACACATTTATCATTTTTGCGGCGCTTGCCACATCATCTAATCTAAAATTGCGAATGTTATTTTCCATGAGCACTATTATATAGTCTCGAGAATGATAATATAATTACTCAAAGGATATTTTATGCAAAGCAACGTCATCTCATTCAAAATCGATCATTCAAAACTATTGCCAGGTCTTTATCTTCATGAGGTCAAGGATTGTGGCTCAAATTATGTAACAACATATGATTTTAGGTTCAAAAGACCAAATATGGGAGATTATTTAACCCCATGCCAATCCCACACAATTGAGCATGTTATGGCAACATTTTTCACTGCAAAACTAAAGGATAAGCTATATTGGGGACCAATGGGGTGCTTGACTGGTTTCTATCTAGTTTTGAACGGCAAACATGGTGTAGATGAGGTTCTTGCAATGCTTGATGAGTGTGAATCGTTCTGGCAGGAGCTCTTGAAAAACAGAGAAGTTCCTGCGAAGAATCCATATAGATGCGGCAATTACAAACTCCTCGACATTAACGAAGGATACAAGGCGTGGAATGAATTTTATTCGAATAGAAATTCCTGGGGCAAGGAATATCCGATAATTGATGAATGCCCACTAGACGCCCCATATAAGTCAGACATCGATTACAAAATTAACGTGAAGTAAAAAACTGAAGGCCCGCATTATGTGGGCTTTTTATATGCACTATCAGTAAAGAGTTACCAACAGTTAAAACTAATCATTGAAATTAATGAACATGCGTGCATAATGGCTTTCACGTTTTCGTTTGCGAGCGAAGCGCACTTGTGTGCACGTGAGCTAGGGAAAGGAGAAGCTATGAAGAATAAAACTAAGTATCTATTGCCTGTTGTAGCATTGCTATCCATGGCAGCAATTGGCTGTTCTCAGTCAAAAGACAATAGAGATCCAGAGATTCTTGCAGTTTATAACGCCTATAAGTCCAATGCCGAAAGCAATGGTGAGACCCCTCTATCGTATGATGAGTGGTTAGAGACCATCAAAGGTGAGAAGGGCGAAAAAGGCGACAAAGGTGATAAAGGCGATAAGGGTGACACTGGAGAAACGGGTTCCACTGGACCGCAGGGTTCCAAAGGCGAAACCGGTTCTAGAGGTCCTCAAGGTGAAACAGGACCACAGGGTCCTCAGGGTCCTCAGGGTCCACAAGGCCCAGCCGGAGGTGATGGAGAGAATGGACATACTGTAAATACATCAAGATACGAAGTGTACGAAGATGGCGACAATTATGTTCTTGGTTTCCCTTGCTTTGATTGCGATGGACATTTCGGTTCCTTTGATACATGTCCTATCCCAGCTACTTCAAGCGCAAAATACGAGGTTGCCTTAAATGACAAGAATGCCCTTACGGGTTACAGCGACTTTAAATTATCTTCCGAATCATATTACCCATTCACTTATTCAAATGGAGTGTTTACATCAGGGAATGCGTTCCAGTCATCATCTGCATCGGTCATGTCCCTTGCTATTGTTGAATCCGGAATTCTCTACATCGATTATGAATGGTCTGGAGAGGCTAATTCAGACTATTCCCTAGGTGTTCTATATAGAGACGGACAGGACCCAGTTGAATTATTCAAGACAAAGGCAGTTGGTGTAAGTTCCATGTCAGATTCGCTTGAGGTATACGTTGAAGAGGGCGACATCGTTGCCTTTGGCAAGAGAGCCGACAGTGGAGTCTTTGCAAATCCGGATACATTAACCTTAGATTTGCACGATTCTGAAGCGGAGACCCACGTTGCAAGATTCGAGACATATGGCGTTGCTGAAATGAATCCAGCAATTATCCTCAACGGTAAATTGAACTGTGAATTGCCAGAATTATTCAAAGAGTATTATTACTTTGATGGATGGTTCACAACCGCATTATTTGGTGAAGAGGATAGAGTCACCGATTCGACAAGATTTACAAGCGATGTCACACTCTATGCTCACTTCATCCATACATCAGAGGCGCATCCTTTGTACGGAAAGAATAGCGGTGTTTATTACGAAAGTCTGACATCGACATCGACGCAGAATGGCTCTGGAGAGTGCTCGTTGACAGTTGATTTCTTCGGTAGATTCGAATTCAAAACAAAGTCTGGAATGGGATCTTTGAAGGGAAGATTCACATCTTATGATGAAGATACAGGCTTAATGAAAGCCGATAATGGCGCGAAAGCATATTACGACAAAGATTCGGGAATAATTGCAATGTATGGCGCATCAAGCGCAACAGGTCATTACACAACCCTTGGATTATTCTTCAAGGGAATGGAAGAAACTTATACACAGGCATCAGTTACACTTAAGTCCTCTGTCTTTGACAATGGAGCGTACCGTTATATCTCCTATACATCTGGTGATATTAAGTCTACATTCTTCTGCGAGACAGCAACTAATGTCATCACGACTGGTGTTGTTGCAGAAGTAACAGATAAGGAATGCAATACATCAATCGCAGCAAGTGCTGATGCGTTAGGAAACAATCCGTTCGTTGAATTCAAGAAAGATGGGCAGTCCCTAAAGAAATTTGCTTTCAGCTCATCGTATTTAGGCGAAGGATCAGAATTGACTGAAGCTGGAAACCTTGCTGGCATTTACGACATGGGTGGTTCTAAGCTCCTTGTCGGAGTGGATTACCTAATCTATGGTGGCAAGATCTATAGATATACTGCAGATGGAAACACCTTGACAGTTAACCAAATAACCGTATTCCACGGGGATTTCCTTCTCAATCCAGTTAATATGACCGCATCGCTTACCGAATATAAGTGCGTTGTCACATATGAATGGAATGGCCATAAACCAGAGAACGCAAAGGATTCCAAGGAATATTGGGAAGGTTCTTGGGTTTATACATCCGATTTCCCAAAGACATCATATAAGATTGAGGGAACAAAGGCGTATATCCTTGAGGGATGGTATGTTGATAAGGAATTCGAGGAACCTGCAACTCAGATTAAAATCTTCGAAGATGCAACATATTATGCCAAGTGGGAAGAAAGAGATGCTGTCACCCTTACAATCGGCGAAGATTCATGGACATTCCCAGCGGGCTACACATTTGCTACTGTCGCGCCAAACTATGAAATCCCAACTCCAAAGAGAGACGGCTATGCATTCGCTGGCTGGTTCATGGACGAGGGTCTTACTAAGAAGTTCGAAAACGATGTGGCAATCCTTGAGAACACAACCTTACATGCTGACTGGATTGAGATGCCATCTTGGGGAACTCTTGAAACCGCAAATGAGGTTACTCAGGAATCCGGAGTGTTTACATTCGCCGGTTCAACAAATCAGCAGTATCGTACATGGTATGGTAAATTCACTGCAGAAGCCGGCTCATATTTCTTCACATCAACAAGCCCTACTAGAGCGGGATCTGTATCTATTAACCACACTAACTATGCTAGATATTCAATTATCAAGGAGGATGGAACTGTCTTAGATGACTCATTCTCATTTGGTAATAAGAATGTAATAGATATCCCAGAAGCAGGAACCTATTACATCGCCGCTAACCTAGGAGGAGAGGCTCCAACTAGTAGCTACAATTATCAAGTTTGGGGATCCTTTAGTATCACAGCTGAAAAGATGGGAGAAGGATGGAATGCGACGACTGCCTTTGCATACACTTTAGGTGAAGAGGTCACTGGCACCCCAAGATATGGTAAGGATGCTGTTTACGCACTTACTGTTGAAGAGGGTAAATCATATACCATCACATTCACGCCAAACGGCTCCTCATATTCTAGATTAAGCGTTTATACATCCGCTGATCAAAGCGGCAAACCAACATCTGCCTTGAAATTCGGCAGCACCTCATATATTGGTGGATGGAATGCAGCTACTGCGACATTCACCGCAACTTCAAGCGGAACTTACTATGTAACGGTTGAAACAAATCCTGGAACGTTCTCAATCGTGGAGGCATCGGAGACAATATGAAAAAAATAAGTTTATTATCGTTATTTGCAATACCACTCTTGGCGTTATGTGCATGCGGAGGTAGTGGCTCCTCTAAGACAAGTGGCAGAGAACCTGTATCGGAATATAGTTACACAAAGATTGAACCAACAGGACCTAACTACGAATTTGCAGAGGGGTCTGTAGGAGAATCTTTGATTGAAATCAATACAGGCAAACATTTGAGCACCGATAGTAGCTATAGCTGCACATTCGATCCAACAAACAACGTTGATAAGTCATACACCTTAAAATCCAAGTATGAGAATGTTGCAACAGTGGAACAGAAGGCGGATGGCAAATTCATCATCAATACCCATGAAGTTGGTGATACGTTGATTACTGCGTATGACGCGGATGAAATGCTCCTTATGAGATATATCGTGCATGTCAGGCCAGCCTTAAGCGTTGAGCAAGTCCAGAAGCATGTTTACAAGAACATTGATAGCTGGGAAGGATTGTTCTATGAATGCTCAATGACATTCTTAAGCTCAGATCCTTTGTCCGGAGTTGCAGAGGGAGAAGACGAATTCGAGTCAACTGAGGCCTATTTCACCGCAGAATTCGATGAAAAGGTTAAGCTCTATGATTTCTATTACTATCGATTCATCGTTTCAACGGACATGGAAAAATCTAAAACAAAAAGAACATTCACAATCCTCGATATATCCGAGCAGGGTGATGAATGCCATCTATATTATTCTGAGAGTCAAGGAGAAAACATCTTTGATATCTTCAGAGACCTAAGATAAAAGAAAGGAGAACAAAACATGAAGAAAAAGAATTTATTTTTGTTCCTAGCATGCGGATTGATTCTCGCATCATGCGGAGGAACTGGTGAAGCCTCCTCAAATAGCTCACCGGTTAGCGATACAACAAGTCAGGGCGATCAATCTCAGCCAATCGGAGGGGATTCGGTAATATCTTCGGATCAATCAAGCGCTCAGCAGGGCGGAGAAGATGTGGATTATTACGCAATCAGAGTCACCGCTCCAGCAGGTGTTGAATATACGCTTGATAAAACCAAAGCAGCAGCAGGCGAAGACGTTACTTTGACTCTCAAGGCCAATAACGGGGTACTTATCGATACAGTTACCCTCAATAAATCAACAATCCTCAAGGGGAATAATGGCGTTTATAAGTTCACAATGCCGGATCGTTCGGCATCAATCGTTATTACTGTGACAATTTCTGGAGATATCGTTATCAACGGTGAATTCAATGCTGTTTTAACAGATGATGATCATGATGGTGTGTTCGTTGCTAAGGACGTAAAAGTCACATCCTCGACAACAATGCTTGGATTCTCCTATCAGATCAAAGGTGCGGATGGCACAATGACTGCTATTGACTCCATGAAGCTTGATAGAGATAGGACTTTCGCGAATGTCACGTTCTCTAATAACTCCAATTACGAGCTTTCAATTGGTACAAACGCTTCATACGATTTCTATTACGACACCAATGAACCTGAATACCCTTGCTACATCATTAGGACCGGAGTGGATCATCTCCCAGATTCAAAGGATACCCTCTTCAATTTATTCGATGGATGGAGTTCATTCCTTCCAACCTGCAATCCACCTGATTTGAACGGAATTTCCTACAAATACACCTCTAATTCATTGAGCTATGATTACAACTATAAACTCTATGAAAACAATGTTTCCTATGCAAAAGTCAATGATATAACCAATCCTGACGCGCCAGAAACCTATCATGTTTATAAGGCTGTTGATGTTACAGCAGGAACATACACTCTTGTTAATACCTATACAAAAGCAAAGGGTAATAACGAAAATACAGACTGGGTATGGAAGATTGACGCAAATAGAAGCGAAGAGAAATATTATCAGCCTGTTGCAGCAAAGATGGATTTAACTGAGGGCGAAACAGCAATTCGTTCTAGAGTAATAAACAAAAGAGAAGCTCTCCACAACGTGGAGGTAGGTGCTCACTACGGCGCTCAGCTCGAATATGAATTCTATGAAGCGTATCGCGGCGACTATAACCAAACCGCAACCATCAACGCTTCAAGCTGGGGAGACCTAAAGATCAACTCAACAAGAACAACAGACGGCTTCCAGACTAAGGTTGTCAGCGCTCTTGAATACAATCGTGAGGGCTCAGGTTCAACAGCAGACGTTACACAGCACGATGCCTATATGTATAACCTCACCATCGATTTCCTTGCAAATGGTGCGGTAAAGAAACTTGATTTTACTACTACATACTATGCAAAATCCGACTGGAATTTCATTTCGCACGCACCAATTAACGGAGCACAAGGAACCTCTACAAAGATTGAACTTGAGAACAGCTTTGGTGCACCATCTAAAGAAACCGTCCCATTTGACACAACCCCATATTTCATCAACAAGATCTCTTTCTTGAATTTCTACGATGACAAGACCAAGAAAGACCCAAGCAATACAACATCATATCTCTCATACGGCGATTCATTGGACATTGTTCCTTTGTACCACGGAGGAGAAAAGTCACCATTAGTAAGAACATTCACCTATTCTCCAACAACAGCGTTGGATTGCTGGCAGTACACAGTAAGTGATGTCAGCAACGAAGAAGTTGTTGGTTTAAATGCTCAGGGTGAATACATTGTCACAGGCATGGGCACAACAAATGTCACATTCACAAATGGAACCAAGAATTCCGCAATAGTCAGCAAGACAATCTCCTTAGAGACGGTTGCAGGCGGAACAGTCAATGGTTTCTTCCAGAATGGTCTCATCCCAGGATACGATTCATATCAATCAGAACATTCAGAAAAACTTATCGGCCAAGCAGGACAGGTCTGCACTTATTGGATCGACGGTGCAAACAATACAGGCTGCCCAGTCGAATATAGCATCCTCTTTAGAGGAAAGGATAAGTTCGGTGGATTCACATATTCTCCAGAAAGTGAATACTGCAAGGTCCTCACAACCGGCAATGTCTTAACTCTTGATTTCAACACTGAAGCATCAAAGGCTTTGACCAGCGCAAAAGAACTCACAATTGTCTTCGATTCAGAATTCTATAAGGAAGGATTCTCCGCAACAGTCATGACAGTTACCATCAATCCAGCGGTAGGAACTCTAGCCGGAACTACATGGAAGGCTCCATATACCGATGGAAAGAGCTATGCTCAGATTGCGTTTGGCACAGAGGTGACCACCAACGGTGCAAAGAAGGGCACAATTACAGAGGTTCTTTACAACAACGAAGGCGCTATCGAAGAGAAGAACGTATGGGGATTCACATATTCTCAGTCTTCAAACGGAAAGATCCGCACAACAATCGTCAGTGCTAATGTTCAGGCTGAAGGCTTCGACAACATTGCTTCAAATTATCACTTAGTGATTGAGGGATTATCAGAAGATGGTCTCCTAAAGGTTGCTATGTATTATGAAAATGCTCAGGCTGATGAATATGCTTCAATCTTCGGCGATGTTGAGTGGCTTGATGATTATGGCTATGACATCAATAGCTACTGGGGCTTCGGTAAGGTTAACTAATCATGAATAACAAGATTACACTCAAGGCTACGATTGTGGCCTTGGGCGTCCTGGGTGTTGCATCGCTTGCGGGATGCTCAGGGACGCCATCACATAAGATTGGTTCCCTCAAAGAGGGTCTTAGTTATATCGCCTCGAACAAGAATTATGCTTTCTCGTTTTCTAATGACGGAGAGCCTGGGGTGGATTTCTATTTCACCGAAAATTTCATCGGTCGCGATGGAAGCGTGGAAACAATGCTGGATGGATATGTTCAGGATGATAAGGGCATTTATTCGCTTAAAAATAATGATATCTATCTTCCAGGAGAATATGTTCTTAATGAGGACGGGGACAATCTAAGATCGATTTGGAACGTCCCATTCATCCACACTATGTATAAGGTCGGTGAGGATTACATCGATTCTATTGAAGATGATGCAGATAGCCTAACAATTTCCGATAAGGATTATAAATTAAGCCTCATTCAGACGTTTGGCTATGAGACCACGGATATTCTCTCTTTAGAGAGCGTTACGGCCTCCTACGTGAATGAAACTGTTCGTTTTGCCCTATCTTGGGGAAAGAAGGGCCGCACTTTCTATACACTTAAGGATTGTGGTGCTGCAAAAGCATTGCATTTTGAAGAATTCAAAAAGAAAAACGGAAAAGCTTTTGTGCCAAATTCCGATCTTGTTGAATTTAGAAGATTGCTTAAATTAGATAACTTTGTCCAGCCTGTCTATGACATATATTCCGAAGGCTATACGATGAATCAGCATTTCACCAACCGTTATTTTGCGTCATATCCATTATCTAATGTAAATGCAGTAACGGGTTATATGGGCGTGAAACATACATCAACCGGTGAAGGGGATTACAATCTAAATGGTTGTTATTATTTCTATTACAACCAAGAGGCAGGAGACTATAAGATCAATCCTACTCAGATGTTTTCTAAACCAGATATCACTGAGTTCTACCATTATCCTAAGTACATGTCTCTTCTCAATAACCTTCAGTTCTTAGAGGAAGGCGAACTCAAGAACGCCAACTACGAGGAACCATTGTTATCAAAAAAGTATTACACAAAGGATTTAGGGCTGGTCATGAACTTCGCAAAGAACTTCTCGCTTGATCAGACATGGGATTTTATCTCTTGTCCACCAGAAGCACTTGCTGTTGAAATAAAGATAAAGGATGCAGATGAAAATTCTTCCATCATCTTCCATTATCTATTTAGAAACGGCAAAGATGAATACGATTACCTAATCCCTTGCATGAAATTCGGTAAAGCAAACATTGCTAGACTCGATACAATTTGGGAATCCTTGAACAATTAATCTTTAACCCTAAGTCAATCGATTTAGGGTTTTCTTTTTACATACATACGCGCAATCAATATAAATAATTAATAAGTATCAAAATATTTATTCCTTAAGGAATAAGAAAAATTCTTTAAAAAAATTTTCAAAAAATGTTTGACGGGAAAAAATATCAGCGTATAGTTATGTATTCGCCGGGCAGTGCGAACCAAGAAATTGGGAAAACATTAATCTAAAAGATTAATGAATGCTGTCTCGGAGAAGCATCATTACCTGAAGAAACCGAAAGCTGAGGACTCGTGAGAGCACCGGGCATAAGGAGAATCAGGGAAACCGTCTGACCGATGGCCGAGGATGAGAATTCTCGGTGGGCTAAAGATCCGGTTCTAGGAAGCTAGAACAAAAGGAAGTTAGTCGACAACGGGGATCGATGAGAAACGGGTCGCAGGTCCTAACAAGGGCTGAGCGGAAAAGCCTCAGAGAGAACGACGACACCGAATAAGCCATTCTAAGGAAGGGGCTGAAGGGGAGTGCCGGAACCCATCGGAAAGCAATCAGGTAAGAAGTCGAGAGACGCTTAACTGATGTTGCACCTATCCAGGAGATCGCGAAAGCGAAGAGAGGAAAAGGGCAACCGAACAGGATTGCAGCAGGACTCATCCATTTAACGAAAGGAGGATGGAGCAAGGCGCTTGCAAGACCTGACCATTGACCATCTAGCGAGAACTTGAGAAATCAAGGGAATCCACTCAAGCCTCTGATTGGTACCGGGAAACCGAGAGCAATCCACTCGAGAAGGACGCGAGGAACGCCGAAGAAACGGATGTGGTTTTTCTGAATCCGTATATTTTCCTC
>JAKSVD010000003.1 GCA_024408305.1 Bacilli bacterium
AATAACGATACGCTGTCTCATACCGCCTGAGAATTCAAATGGATACTGATTGTATCTCTGTTCTGGGTGAGGAATACCAACTTCAGCCATGATCTTAAGAGCTCTTCTTTTAGCTTCCTTGTGGGTAACCTTGAGTTCTGAGACATAACGTCTACGCTCTGAGATAAAGTCAGCAAAGAGGTTTTTCTTTGCCTCAGAATCTTCTTTTGCTTTTGCAAATATTGCGGCACGTTTTGTTTTGTGTCTTTCCTTGATTTCTGCAACGAATTTCTTAACTTCTTCCTTTGCAGATTTCTTTTTAGCAGCTAAAGCGATCTTATCTTCAGCAATAATTGGAGTAAGTCTTGCCTTCTCGCTTTCGTAATGAGCGGTAGCCTCTGCAATTGCTTCAGGAGTTGAAGCCTTGTTCTTCTTAACAAACTTCAATTCTTCTTTTGCTAACTGCAATAAGCGAAGGTCGTTTTTATATTTGATAAGCTCTTTGTTGATGAGGTTATCATAGACTTTCTTAACCTTATTACCGTTGGTAATCATGACCTCGGTAATCTGTTTTCCGATCTTAGCGATTGGGTTCAATGATGAAAGAGGGTCCTGGAAGATCATACCGATCTTAGTACCTCTGATTCTGTGGAATTCGTCCTCAGCAATCTTTGTTAAATCTTCACCTTCATATGTAACTGAACCAGAATCGATGTGGGCGTTTCCTGCAAGGATGCCCATGATTGTCTTAGAAGTGACTGATTTGCCCGAACCAGACTCACCGACGATACAAAGGGTTTCTCCCTTGTATAGGTCGAATGCAACGCCTCTAACGGCCTTAACGAAGCCGTCGTCTGTTGCAAAGCTGATTGCGAGGTTTCTAACTGAAAGGACAACTTCCTTTCCTTCAGGAACTGGTCCAACGGAGTGTGGGTAGTCGATTGTACCCAATGCGATATTATTCTTTTCCATTAGATTGATGCTCCTTTCGTTGTTGGGTTGAATGCGTCTCTTAATCCGTTACCGAATAAGTTGAAGCAGATCATGATGAGTGACATGACGATTGATGCAGAGATGATCATATATGGATATTGCTGGATATATCCCTGAGCGGTTGAAAGCGTCAAACCGAAGGATGTTGCACCCTGGAATGAAAGTGCGCCAGGCAATAAGTATGAGATTGAAGCTTCTGAGAAGATGACGCCAGGAATCATGAGAACAGCGCCGGTAACGATAGTACCGATACCGTTTGGCAAGATGTGCTGGAAGATAAGTCTCCAGTCAGATGCGCCAAGAGTTCTAGATGCGAGAACGTATTCACGGCCCTTATAACGGTAGAACTGTGAACGGGTAGTAACTGATGTGCCAATCCATCCTGTTAAGCAAAGAGCAAGTAAGAAGATCCAGAAGTTAGATTCTCCGAACATTAAGACGATTAATGTCATAAGAACGATCCATGGCATACCGCCTAAGATTTCGGTCAAACGCTCCATGAGCATATCGACCCATCCGCCGAAGTAGCCTGAGATAGCACCCCAGACAACACCGATTGTAATGTTGATTATTGATGCCAAGAAACCTAATTCAAGGGATGTTAAGAGACCAGCGAAGACAACTTTGAAGAAGTCGTGTCCCTGAGAATCAGTTCCAAAGAAGAAGTTCATTGGTTTGCACTGAGAAATGTAACCCTTGTAATAGAAGAATCTATAACGGCTTCTAACGCAGGTAGCTGACCATGATTCTGTATCGCCCCAGACGTTTGCGTCGATGTCGATAACAGATCTTGCTGGACACATCTTCTCGCCTAACGGAGTAAGCTGGAATGAGTTCTTGTTATCCCAGTCAAATGGCTGAGTAAGGTAGCCGTAATCATAGAAATTATCCATGTCGGTCTTTGTGAATGAGCCCACGTCATCGCAATATGCTGCTGCGTAGTAGTCATATGTGAATGAACCGGTTGTGACAATAGCGTGATATAAGCCCTTTTCAGCGCCGTTTTCGCCTTGTCCTGCAATCTTATATGATTCGTATGAAGCAACGCCTGAAGTGAAGGAAACGACGTTATTCTTTTCATCAATTCCTGTTGCAACAACTTCAGTGCCTTTCTTAAGTTCGATTGACTCGACATATGCGGTTGTCTTCATACCCATTTCATTACCTTCGACGATAACGCCGACATATGCGTTAATCTCGCCGCTTAATGAAGTATCGAGTGCCTTGATGATTGAAGTGACGTTGTCAACCGTGATAGTGCCGTATGTATTGCTTGATTCTGTGAGTTTGTAATATTCCTGTTTCTTTGGTTTTGTGAATAAAGCAAGTGAAACCGATGGGAAATTTCCAACTTCCTCACAATATTCTTTGTTGAGGGAAACGCTTAATGAGTAATTTGCGTCTGTGTCATATTTGAATTCTGCTGAATAAAGATATGCGTCGTAAACTTCATCGCCTTCCTTTGAAGAGATTGAAAGGCAGCCACCTTCACCACGAGTCATAACGACTGGTGACGGATTGTCAGCGTAACCTGGGGAAAGCGTGATACCATCTCTTCCTCCAACAACGCCAGATGGCATATATGTGTAGTTTCCGTTATCGTCTGCAGCAGGTAAGCCTGTGTCAGGATCGATTGTGACGTTTGAAACCTTGCCTGTTCCGTCAAAGAATCCACCGTTATGCTTGTTGAACCACTTTGGTGGGAGATAGACGGCAATATCGTTGTTGTGATCGATATCGTTTCTATCAATAAGTGGTACGAAAATTGCCATCAAGATTAATGCACCAAGAATTGATGCAGCGACGACGGATGATTTGTTTTTAACGAATCTCTTAAGTGCGTCTTTGATGAATGTAGTTGGCTTTGTTTTGAACTTCTGATCGTGGATTGAAGAATCGAGCTGGACGAATTCGAAGTCCTTTGATTCGTCGAACTTTACCTTGTTTTCGGAGACTTCAACTGTTTCTTCAACAGCGTTTTTCTTAATTGAACTCATTATCTGCTAGCCCCCATTCTGATTCTTGGGTCGACGATACCGTATGATAAGTCGACGACTAATGTTGCGAATAAGCCGATCAATGTGTAAATAGCACTGTCGACCATGACGACTGAATAGTCTTTTGCTGTAAGTGCGGTAACAAAGATGTAACCGACACCAGGAATACCGTATAACTGCTCAAGGACCATTGAACCTGATAAAACTGCGACGAATTCGCCGATGATCATTGGAACGATTGGAACCATTGAGTTTCTTAAAGCATGCTTAACAACAGCCTGTGCTCTTGTTAATCCTTTTGTTCTAGCCAAGAGCAAGAATTCACTGGACATGACTTCGCAAAGTTCAGCACGGGTATAACGTGCGAATCCGCAGATCGAACCGAAGCACAAAGCAAGAACAGGAATGATGTAGCCCTTAACTGCGACAACCCAGTCACGTGATGCCTGGATTGATGATGGCCACTGGGTTGGAACCCAACCAGCGCCATAAGCGATCCAAATGAGCATGAAGGAGATTAAAACGAATGAAGGAACTGAAATGAAGATCATAATCACTGTGGAGATGATATGGTCTGTTGGTTTGTTTTTCTTTAAAGCTGCCCAAATACCAAGTCCAATACCGCATGGGATGGAGATGATCATAGCAACGATGTTTAATTTCATGGAAACAGGAAGCATTCTCATGATGATTGAGATAGCTGACTGGCCAGCTGAAATCTGGGTTGAAGTACCCCAGTCCCATCTAAGGAAGATGTTTCCGAGCCATTTGAAATATCTGACCATGACTGGCAAAGAGACATAGTAAACAGTTTCGCCTGTTGCGAATGTTCTTTCTTTTTCTGATGTTAAAATGCCAGAAGCATATTTAGCGTATTCAGGGTTGATAGTAACGCCATCTTCTAAATATGGTCTAACCATCTTGAAATAGCCAAGATCAATCTGTCTATCCAAGAAAGCGTACATTTCTGTCTCGTTACCACGAGGCAATTCCAGTGGAAGGCACTGGAGAAGGATATAGGTCAGGGAGAGAATAATAAATGTTGTTATTAATAACAAACCCAACCTCTTTAATACATATTTCCACATAAAAATCCTTTCATGCAAATAGGTTGCCAAGAAAATATAACAAATTTACTATGTAAATACAAATATAAAAGGGCGGTTGAACGCCGCCCAGTTATTAAGTTTTGTTATTAGATTGAAGCGTTGATTGCTGCAAGTGGGATCTTTGCCTCACCAACAACAGTCTTTTCGACGCCTGTGAATTCGCACTTGAATCCGACTTCGAAGACGAGTGTGTCAACGTTTCCTGCGTCCCAAGAACCATCGATCTGCTTAGCAGAATTCTTGATTGCAGCTGACTTCATTGTGAATGAGATTGAACCGTCATTCTTGTTGTAATCCCACTGTAAGTTAGCTGAGCCAAGAGCTGATGTGTAATCGAAGTAATATGGAGCAACCTGTGAGCCTTCTCCGAACTGGAGCCAGACATAGTTGATTCCGTATTTGACGAGGGATTCGCCGTCCTTATCAACAACATCAGGTGTTTCGAAGTAGACAGTGAATGTGCCATCATTCTTGTTTACGACAAGGTTCTCATCGTCATCTTCTGAGTACTTCCAATCGTTGATTGGGTTAACGTTGACGCCCTTCTTAACGATTGCTGCACCGTTTGCTGCAGTGTAGAGAGCGTCGTATGACCATGATAATTCCTTGAATTCGCAAGGTTTTGCTGTGAGTTTTGCAGTGTCATCACCCCAGTTTGTTGTGAATCCCTGAGATAACTTGTTTGTGCAAATGACAGACATGAAGGAGATTGGGTTTAAGACGTTACCTGTGATTGCACCTTCAGCGAAGTCGAATTCGCCCTGGTCCATCTTGGAGTATGCGTCTGTGTATGATGAGCCTGCGACCTTGCAATCGATGTCGAGTGTCATGTCGTAGCCAAGTTCCTTAGCTGCTGCGTTGAATGGTGTCTCGATATATGATTCGAGGGTCTTACCAATGTTCTGGAGAGCTTCGTCTTTTCTCCACCAGAATGTTAATGTGATCTTGTCATCATCTTCGTAATCGCCATTTGCGACCAATGTCTGGATAGCTTTCTTGAAGAGCTGCTGAGCCATGGATGGTGAATATCCTGGGATACCGCCGTCTGCGACTTTTTCGTACTTAGCAGTGACTGCCTTACCTTCGTCTGTATCACGGAATGATAAGTCATTTTCTGGGTCAATCTTATATGCGCCTGAGAGGTAGCCATAAGCTGGGTTGTGACCGGTCTTGTTAGCTAATTCAGCACGGTTCATTGAGAAGTAGACTCCGTCTAAGAAGTCGTCGTTGCTCATGATTGGCTTAACGTCCCAGAAGGTCTTTGGGTTGGTGTGCTGGTATGCAGTACCATTTGTTCCGAAGTATCTATCCCACTGACTCTGAGTACATGAGTTAACATTGATCTTGATAACTGTTGAACCTTCAGTCTTGTGAGCCATCTTATCTGTTGCGAAGTCTTTGACACGCTTTGATGGAACTGATGCTTCGTCTAATTTACCCTGTAAGAATGATTCAAATGCCTGATCCTCATCCTTGAAGCCTGTTTCACAGTAGCCTTCGAAGTGGATTTCGTCGACCATGTTGTAGGTTGGGTTCTTTTCGTAAACTGTTAATTTTGTCTGTTCCCATGAGATGACATTGTATGCACCGCATGAAAGGATGTTGTCGCAGTTCTTCTTTGGATCTGCATTTGAGCCGATCATACCGAAGTTCTTAGCGCCTGTTGTTAATGAGCCGTTACCGATGTCCTTAAGGAAGTCAGCTGGCATTGGTGAATAAAGACCTGATGCTGTGTTATATCTAGCATAGAATCTGCTCTGTGGTGTGATAAATGCAACGTCGATTGAGTTCTCAGTTGTATTGAGTTTGATACCGACACCGTTGAAATAAGAGTGGTCATTTGTTGGCTTTGAGTACTTTGTCTCGCCCCACTTCTTGTTCTGACCTGATGCATAGAGGTAGTCTGATGCGCCAGCAAAACCTGAAGCGTCATCGATAAGTCCTGATGCACGGACAAGAGCGTTGTCCAACATGACCTGGAATGGTGTTAAATAGTCATCGAGAACGATTTCACGACCATTGTACTTTGTATACCATTTTGATTCTGGTGCTGTTGAATAGACGAACTTTCTTCCTGCAGGAGCATTAGCTGCTGTATAGAGTGGGATTCTCCAGAAACGGGAAACCATTCCGTCTTCGTATGTAACTTCTTTACCGTTATCATCGAGTGGGATTGGGTCGTCGCCTCTTGCTAATTCGCCTCTCCAGTAATATCCGTCTGCTGACTTGTTCATGGTAACGCCATAGTAGGAAGCGGTGATCATGCCGTTCTTACCTGCGACGTCCTGGCCCTGAGAGTTCCAGTAGTTGAATGTACCAGAGTCTTCCGTTGCATATGACTGGAAGTATGATGGGTATGGTGTATCTGCTTCTGTTAAGATTGCGCTATCTCCATACATTTTTCCGGATGGGTCGAGAGTTGAATTTCCGACGCCGAAACCGTAGTTAGGGATGTACTTGTCGCTTGCGAGCTTGATACGTGGTGAGAATAATTCGTAACCAGCGTCATCGTAAAGTGGAATACCAGCTAAGTGGTGATTCATTGCATATCCTTCAAGCTGACCAAGGATTTCTGCCTTTTCTTTTGGTGTAGCTGTTGTGAAATTGTAGATGCCTTCAGCAGGCTTATACTTCAATGTGGATGGATCGACATCTTCGCCACCATTGCCACTTGGGCGTGATACTGAAGTGTTTCCTTTCCCTCCGCAAGAAGCTAACATCAAAACAGCGATAGCAGAACCTAAAATTGATTTAAATTTCTTGTTCATAGTGTTAGTTCCTTTCTGCTCACAGTTGTTAAAACCGCGCATTAAACTATCCACTAGTACGGAAAAATGTCAATGATTATTTTTAATAATTAGAAGAACGGGCGTTACATACACATATAAATCACAGTGAGAAGTACCGCCAGAGCAAGGGCCGAGAAACCTATGATAATGTATGGGATTAGGTATGGTTGATGATCGTGTCTTTTTTGTTCTTGTACTTGTCTATATTGGTATGGCGACTCGTATTTATGGGTGATATCTTTCTTAAAGCTTTCTCCAAAGGCAATAAGACCGAATGCAACTACGTCAAATAGGCCAGTTCTGCCAACCCAAATGAAGAAAGGAACCACCAAAACCACAACCGCCGCAGGCAAAAAAGAATTGGATAAAATAAGCATGATTCCATTGATTGTGGAGCCGTTTTTGAATGGCGAATTTATGAAGAAAAATAAAGTGAAAAATATTGTCAATATAATCACAGATGCTATCCAATTTATAAGTTTTTGCTTTTGTCTTTGGGTCACGGACAAAGTGTAATACAATCACAAACACTTTAGCAATATCTAAGTTTAATATGCACATACGCAAAAGTAATCATTGAAGTATTCAAAAACTAATGTATTTTAATATGGCACAAGAAAGGAGACACGTTATGAAAAAGAAAATGTTAATGCTCGTAAGCCTTCTAGCAGTTGCGTCAATCACAGCATGTGGTTCTGGTGACGGCGGAGACTCAAGTAGCAGCGGCTCAAAGGCCTCAACAACATTATCTGTCGAAAATGACACCATCCCTGCCGGAGGTTCATTCTTCGATACTTGTAAGCCAACAGTCATTTACCGCGACAAAAACGGAAATGAAGAGAACATGGCCGAATACAAGAACATGACAACATACGCTCTCACGGATGCTGAAGGCAATGAATATACTGCCGGCGAAGCTTTAAAGGCAGGCAAATACACAGCAACCGCGACAGTTAAGAACCGTGAAGGTAAAGTAGAAATCACGGTCGAAGATGGTAATCCAGAATCCGGAGCAGAAGGAAAAGGATATAAGACCTACTATGCTAAAGATTTCGAGAAACTCGCAATCATGAAGCACGAAAACACCGGTACATTAGGAGCCGGCAAGTTCCCATCACTTGGAACACCTAAGATGTTAGTCGTCCCAGTTATCTTTAAAGATATGGAAGGCTATCAGGATTTCACTGACGAAGAGATCGAAGTTATCGAAAAGGCATTCTTCGGAGAAGCTAACGATACAAGCTGGCAGTCAGTTAAATCATATTACTACTCAAGCAGCTACGGAAATCTCGATATCCAAGGCGAAGTTTCTAAGAAACAGTTCGTTTATTCAAAGACTGTTGCAGAATGCGAAAGACAGGGCTCGGGCTTTGCAGCTGGCGTTGCTCAATCTGCCGCAAACTGGTACATCCGCGAAAAAGGATTGAACGCAACAGACTACGACTACGATAGAGACGGATATATCGATGGCATCAATGTCATCTATAAGACAACCGCTAAGGATAAAAATGATGGCGGCGCAGATTGCTGGTGGAACTACACATCATGTGTTAATTCACAGCCAAGCCTTTCTAACCCATCTGTCCACAGATACTTCTTCAGCGCATATAAGTACATCTCAACACCTTATTACACATATCCAAATCCAACAATCGATGCTCACACATTGATCCACGAAAACGGACACTTAATCGGTTTGAATGACTACTATTCATACGATAAAGATGATACAGGCACCGCATCAGAGGCACCTGCAGGATGCTGCGATATGATGGACTGGAACGTCGGAGACCACAACGGATACTCCAAGATGCTCTATAACTGGTTAAGAAAAGACGCATCATCAAAAGGCGTTAACCTTATGAATATTGATGGTTCTAGCGACAACTTCACGCTCCACATCAATTCATTCACTGACACAGGCGATCTCATCCTTATCAGAAACACGACAACCGATCCATGGAACCAGTCACCATATGATGAATATCTCATCATGCAGTATTACACACCAACCGGTGTTAATGAAGGTGACAAGAACGGTTACGGTGAATGGAAGCAGAACACCAACGCAGGAAATGCAGGAACATATGAATATCCTGGACTTCAGGTCTTCCACGTTGACTCCAGAATGGCTGTTCAGTACGGCAAGGTTGAAGGTGGAAAAACTGTTTCAGAAGGATACAGATATTTCGACCCAATGCTAGAAGAAGCAGATCCAATCCCAGAAAAGGAAACAAGATTTGCAGATGGAACATATATCGGAGCACCAATCCAGATGACCGATAACACTCCATCAAGATCAAGCTACATTGATGAAAACGGAAAGATCCAGAAAGACGGAAACGTCAGAGAACTCAGTGCGATTCTCTCATCAGGCGTTAACGGATTGATCTCATCCTCTTACTACACAATGTTCGGTGTTCAGTCCAACCTCTTTGGCACCAAGGACTGGGCAGAAGCTCATGACTATTCATACTTTGCAGGTTCAAATACCTACTCTAACTTCAGAGTCAGAGACTTCTACATGCACGGCGAAGACGATTTAGTCTTCAATGACGGTTCAAAATTTAACTGGACAGTCAGCGTCGAAAGCCAGGACGAAACAGGATGCACACTCCACTTCGTCAACAACGACGCAATCAAATAAGATTCAAACAATTGAATAAATTGAAAGGAAACTAAAATGAAAACAAAGAAGTTACTTACAATGTCACTTGCTGCAATCATGGCATTTGCCTTAACAGCATGTGGCGAAAAACCATTCGATTACGGAACTGTCGAGGCAGAAAAGATCGTCATGTCTAGAAATGCCGTCACAGAAATCTCAATCGGCGAAACAATTGACCTTGCTGAAAACGTTAAGGTCACTCCAGAAGACGTAAAGTGGAATGTCGTTGAAGTCGAATCTTACGAAGGAATCGTTAAGATCGACGGCACAAAGATCACTGGCGTCAAAGCTGGCCACTTCAAGGTCAGAATCGTCGCAGGACCATCTCTTGCAAGCAAGGTCTACGAAGGCGACGTCATCTCACAGGCAATCAAAGATGCAAGAAGTCTCTTTGCTGCAATGGATGAATTCAACTACACAGCTTCATTACTCTCAAACGAAACAGCAAAGAAGTATGAAGACAGACTCTACACAATCGCATGCCACAACGAAAACTACTTCTCATTCATCAATGAAGATGGCGAATTCGAAGGTATGATGAAGTCAGGCAAGGGACACTCACTCCAGTACACATATGGTGGCGCATCACTTGATCTCGATCAGACAACTCACCTCCCATACGGCGGAACATTAGAAGTCGAAGCAGGATACTATGCTGACCTCAGCCTCTATACATTCACAACTCCAATGGCTATCAGAGATGATTTAATCTCAGAAAGCGATGACGTTGACGGAATCGTCCTCGATGTCGATGCAACTCTCTTAGAAACAATCTTCGCTACAACTCTCGGAGTTGATTACGAAGCATTAAAGGCAGAAGTTGGCACAATCAAGTCATGCACTATCGAATACAACCCAAGCAAGGAAGCAGCAGCTCACCTCTATTTCTCAGACAAAAATAACAAGGATCTCTGCGAACTTCTCATCGAAAACGTTGGCTCAACATCAATCAAAGAAGTTGAAGACTACATCAAGTCAAAAGAAGAACCAGCTCTCCCAGTCTTCCAGGCATTCAACGATGCAATGAACGACATCAACTCAAAGAAGAACTATAAGATGACTGGCAAGATCTCCATCGGTTCGTACAACAAGGCTGGCGCATGGGTTGAAACAACAAACGCAACAGCTATTGCAACAATGGCTGAAGATTGGCAGGGAATCACCCCAGCTTCATACACAGTCTATGTTGATGGCGAAAACTATATCGCATATGACGATTCAACCGGCAATGCAACAGTCTACGGCTATGACAACGGCCTTTACTACAACACAGGCGTCAACAACAATGGCGTTTACACATGGGAAGAAAAGCAGGCAATCGAAGGCTTCGATTCAATCTGGTCAGAAGGACTTGCTATCTCAGATCAGGGCTACACATCAGCAGCTGCTATCACTCCAGTTGACATCTCAGGCGAAGAACTCGAATCAATCTGCTGGGCAACAATCACAGAAAAGGACGGAGTCACAGTTGGTGAATCATCAGTCTACGGTGACTACGGATACTTCTGCCAGATCGCTATGTCAATGGTTCCAGATTATGGTTCAGGCATCGCATTCATGTTCTCAACACTCTACTCAACAGCATATCCAACTGCTCAGTGGTATGACTTCATGGATGGAGTTGATGCATTTGTCGATACAAACAACAACACTGTTACAATCGCAACATCACTCTCAGGCATGATCCAGGTTGGTAACGCAGTCTATGGCGTCCGCTTAGAGACAACATTCAGCGATGTCGGCACATCACAGAACTTAGATTCAATCATTGCTGCTGCATTAGCTTAAGTTATTCTTCAAATTTAGAGCTCGTGAAAACGGGCTCTTTTTTGATGAAAGAAAGGGCCTACATCTTTCGATATAAGCCTAAACATTAGTCTTTCTTCAGCTCAGATAATCTCTTTTGGAGTTCCCTAATGCCCCAGGTGAGTTTGCGCCTTTCACTTTCCTTGAGGTTGCGAGCTCTTTCAAGCTGTGCCTCTAAATCAGCAATTTTGCTCTTTAGAGGATAATTAGGATTCTGAACGTTGCACTTAAGTGGTTTCTCAATCTCAAGAGCTTTCTTAAGTTCAGCTGATACGGCCTCTTTCTTTGGTGCTTTTGCCTTTTCTTCGACTTTGGATTCTGCCTTTGCTTCATCCTTTACCTCATCTGCCTTTGTTTCAGCCTTTTTAGGGGCTTTTTTCTTAGGTGTTGAGGATTTAGCTTTCTCCATAGGAGAAGGAGCGGATTCAGCTGGTTTTACCTCTTCCACAGCTGGAGCAACCTTAACTGGTTCTTCAACTGCTGTCTCTTTCTTTTTAGGAGCGTTCTTCTTAGGAAGGACCACTACTTTTTCTAGGCTAGCTTTGAAGTCTTTCGAAGTCTTAATGATGTGAATGACTATTCCGTCAAACTTAACGTCTAACTTAGCACCTTCACCCGAGAAATCACCGCTTGCAATGCGATCGCTTAATTCCTCAATAATGATGTTAGCCTCACCGTGCCCCTCTTTAATGTATGGGACATCTTTTCTATGTGGGATGATGGATAAATGAGTACACGCGTTGATTGCGGCCTCATATGGTGTATTTCCGAATTCATACCACACATCCTTTGTCTCGTTTTTAGAAGGAGCTGGTTTCTTTACCTGTTTTTTGTTATCCGGTTGAACCTCAACAGTTTCTTGAACTTTTGCGGGTTTTTTCAAGGATTCTAAAGATTTTCTCAACTTATCTAAATCATAGGAGAGTTTTAATCCTTCAACAGATTTCTTGTCTTCCTTGCTAAGAAGAGAGATTTGTTCTTCTAAATCCTTGATCTTTTTGTCAGCTGGATAGTTCTGGTTGTTTAAATTTGCTGCGATTCTCTTGTCGTTTTTAAGAATTGCTTGAATTGATGGGGTTGGCGCTGTCTCCTTGTTTTGAGGGACAACAGGTTTTTGTTTTTGCTGATTTTGGGCATTCTTAACAGGCGCACTGCTAATGCCATTTGGTTTCTTGAATTTTGATTGGTTGTCCGTTGGGTTCCCTAGATTTTCTTCCAGTTCCCCTCTTTGATTGATCTTGTAAATTAGAACGAATCTGCCTCTAGATGAATCAAGTGAGTTCTGTTTCTTCAAATCTGTTGCAAGAGTTTTGTCTTGCGTAATGACAAGCACTTTCTTTTTGATTCTGTTGATAGACACTTCTGAGAATATGGCATTGTCTGCAAAACCATCAGTATCCTTTTTCTTGTTGATCTGAATGGTTTTTCTCCATAATCTCCAGGAATCGTGCTTAAGAATCTTTAGGGCTCTTTTGGCCGATACCGTCAAATGCGTTTTCGTCGTATTTGCGGCGTGCTTTGTTAATTCTGCATATACTTCGGAAAGGATTATAACTTTAACTTTGTCTTTCCAGTAATATCTAGATTTGACCAGTAAATCCATGAACAGCGGGAACGAATCTTCCATCAAGGAACATGTGTCCAAGTAAACTAGATCGAAGACCAGCAATTTCTTCGCTAATTCAGAGGACTTTATTTCGTCACTGTACATATGTATTGAATTCTTGTACCTCCTTTATCCTTATTTTACATAAAAATGCGCATATGTAATAGAAATCGTTATTCGGGAGTCTTTGATATTGGTTTCTTATTTGAAAAATGCATCTCTAACAATTAGACTTAAACGCATGAGAGATTTATCAAAGACCGTTGGAGAAAATATTGCAAACCTCAGAAAAGCAAGAGGACTCACTCAAGGCCAGCTTGCAGAGCGTTTTGCATATACCGACAAGGCTATATCTAAATGGGAACGCGGCGATGTCTGTCCAGACGTCAGCACACTTCAGGAATTGGCGGATTTCTTCGGTGTTACGATGGATTACATGACTCACTTCCACACAGAACAATCAATCCTTGAAGATCATAGCAAAGATCCAGCTACTATTAGACGAAATAGAATTATCATGACTGCATTGGTCTCAGTCTTCTTCTGGACTGTTGCCGCTGTATATTTCTCAGGATTCGCTATGACACATGAGGCGACATTGGGAGTTGATGCTTATAAGCAAGGATCAATCGCCTTTGCGTGGGCGATTCCTCTAACTGTCATAACCGTAACCGTCTATAACTATAGATTTGGAAAACCAGTAACAAAGATGCCGTTATTCATTTCTGTTGTTTGGTCGCTAGCCATTGCCTTATACATTACATTTGGACTGTACGCAAACGCCTGGAACCTGTGGTTCGTCCTCTTCGTTGCGGTCCCACTTACCATCGCATTCCTTATCTTCTATCTATCAAGGTCATCAAAGCCTAAAGCTCCAGCACAAGAAGAAAACACAGGAGAACAAGAAAAAGACTGCGTTCAATAGACGCAGTTTTTTTCGATTATCTCAGCTAATCCAATCTTAAACGCTTTGATGGATGGGCTGAAACTGCATTAAGCTTCTCTTGACCAATTGATGTTGAGTGATAATAAGGTGTTATTAGCTTAGGCGGTAAATAGCTCTCTCCATAAACGCATAATCAAAAGATGCTTATACTCATCAAACATCAACGCATCGTTTATTTGCCTCAGGCTTTGGCGTTTATTAGGACCTTGCAAGTAAGCCCATCTCCGTTGATTCCGATAATATACGATGTGTTAGCACGAATCTGCTGTCTAACAATAAGGTTGGCGATATAAGTCTCAACGTTGTCTTCGATATATCTCTTAAGTGGGCGAGCGCCAAATTCAGGGGTGTAAGCATCTCTAACTATCTTTTCCTTCAAATCATCGCTGAATTCGACATCAAAGTATTGATCTTTTAATCTTGATTTTAGTTCTCCAAGCATCTTGTCGACGATACTTCTTTGGATGGATCTTCCTAGAGGATTGAAACATACGATTTCATCAATTCTATTAAGGAATTCAGGTTTAAATGATTTGTGCAACAGATCCTGCACTTTCTCGTTTTCGCCGTTAAGCAAATATTCGCTTCCAAGATTTGAAGTCATGATGATTATGGTGTTCTTGAAATCAACAAGGTGACCTTGACTATCTGTAAGTCTTCCTTCATCAAGAATCTGGAGGAGCAAATTGAATACTTCAGGGTCTGCTTTTTCAATTTCATCAAACAAAACAATAGAGTATGGGTTTCTTCTTACTTTTTCGGTAAGCTGACCACCCTCTTCGTATCCAACATATCCAGGAGCAGCACCAATCAACCTAGAAACTGAATACTTTTCCATATATTCAGACATGTCGATACGAATAATATTGTTTTCATTGTCAAAAAGGGCTTCCGCTAAAGCTTTTGCAACTTCAGTTTTACCAACGCCTGTTGGGCCTAAGAAAAGGAATGAACCAATTGGCTTATTTGGATTCTTAATTCCTGCTCTTTGTCTTAACATTGCGTTTGAAACTAAAGAGATAGCCTTATCCTGTCCAATAACCCTTTTCTTAAGAGTATCTTCAAGCGTTAAAACCTTCTCTCTATCTCCCTTTTCGATGCGATTTACTGGAATTCCGGTCATTTTAGCGACGATTTTTGCGATATTAACTTCGTCGACAACCTCATCTATCAACCTTTCTTGAGCATCCGATTTTGAAGAGAGTTCCTTGATTCTCTTTTCTAGTTCAGGGATTGTCTGATATTGAAGTTTAGAAGCTTTCTCATAATTTCCGGATGAATAGAACGTCTGGAGATCAAGCTTGGCCTTTTCAAGTTCCACTTTTAAAGACTTAGCTTCTTCTATTTCCTTCTTTTCTTTTGTCCATTCGTTGACCAATACATTTTTGCGCTCTTTGAGTGCATCAAGTTCTTTATCTAAGTCGAACAATCTTAACTGAGAGGATTCATCCTTTTCTTTAGATAAGGCAACTCTTTCGATTTCGAGTTGTCTAATCTTTCTATCTACCTCATCAAGTTCGGTAGGCATTGATTCCACTTCGACCTTAATGCTTGCGCAAGCCTCATCGATTAAATCGATTGCCTTATCTGGCAAGAATCTATTAGTTATATATCTATTGGAAAGTGTTGCCGCTGCAACAATCGCATTATCTGTGATCTGAACACCATGATATGACTCATATCTTTCCTTGAGTCCTCTAAGGATTGAGATAGTGTCAGAGACTGTTGGCTCTTCAATTAAGACAGTCTGGAATCTTCTCTCTAAGGCTCTATCCTTCTCAATATACTGCCTATATTCGTTTAATGTTGTTGCGCCGATACAATCAATTTCGCCACGTGCGAGCAGTGGCTTAAGCATATTGGGCGCATCTAAAGCGCCAGATGTTCTACCTGCTCCAACAATAAGATGGATCTCATCAATGAAAAGGATAATCTTTCCATTTGATTCCTTAATCTTCTTTAAGACATTTTTCAGTCTTTCTTCGAATTCTCCTTGGTATTTCGCGCCTGCAATTAAAGCGCCCATATCCAATTCATAAATGATTTTATCCTTGAGTGTGTTTGGTACATCGTTATTTACGATTCTTTGAGCCAAACCTTCGATAATCGCTGTTTTACCAACACCAGGTTCTCCAAGCAAAATAACGTTGTTTTTGGTTTTTCTAGCGAGGATTTGCACTACTTTCCTGACCTCGTCGTCTGTTCCTATAACTGGATCGACTTTGCCGTTCTTGCATGCGTCATTAATGTTTCTGCCAAACTTCTCTAAGATGTTTTCATCATTTACGTAATCTGTCATTTGCATAAACTTACCTCCTGTTTGAGACATCTTCATTATAGTACTGTTTTTAGCACTCGCAAGTGTTGAGTGCTAATATTTCGCACAAAAGAAAAACCAGAGATTTCTCTCTGGCTGAAAGATTATTTCTTTTCCTTCTTTTCCTTTGATCTCTTGTCGTTGATTTCTTTCATCTCAACTTCAGTGATCTTTTTGCAGTTGTGTTCCTTTGCCCAATCAATACATCCATTAAGAACGAGCTTGAGGAATGGCCTTGGTACCTTAACTAACATTGCAAGGGCTTCGTCTGTGAACTCAACATCTGACTGCAATCTATCCGCTGCATATCTAACTGATGCAACATCAACGCCTCTATCAGGAATGCCAACAGCAATTGGCTTGTTATAGTCTGAACACCAGAAATTCTTTGAGTCTCTATAACCCCAGTTTGTTGGAAGAGGCATAAAGTTCTTTCTTGTAACGCCTGATGCAATTGCATCGTAATACTTGTCATGCATTAAAATATGATCAATCTTTAAGATGAAGTGAGCACCGAATTTTGAGGTAATGCCGTTGAAGTTGTGATATGGGCCTTCATATTCTTCCTGAACCTTATCATCCTGTGCGCCATCTAATTCCTTAACCCACGTGCATTCAAAGACCTGTGGAGCTTCTTTTAACATCTGAGGGTAATCACCATTTGGGTCCAACTCCTTTGATAATGAATCAACTGATGTGAATCTGAAGTCTTTCATCTTCTCAGCTGGTGTATCTCCAGGGAATCCAAGACGGACATGCTGCTCGAAATTCTTCTTTGTGAATGGAAGGAAGTTAATTGTGCACTTGCCGGTTCTTAATAAGCCCTGGCATGTGTTTGATGAATTACGGCACTCAAGGATCATTGCGTAATATCCTTTTCCTGCAACGTAATATGGGAAGCAAAGTGAATATGCTCCATAGCTTGTCATGCTCTTGTCTTCGTTTAAAGTGCCAACGAGACAAAGAGGCATTGGGATGAATGAAGATGACTGGTAAAAGTTATCCAACATTCTGATTTCTTTAAAACCTTTTTCCATAAATTCTCCAGTGACAAAATTTGTCAATTATAACTATATTAAACTCCAATTTATTAAGTTCTAAAAGAAAATATAGTAAAAATTACTATTTATCTGATTATATCGTATTGAAAACACTCAATTTCTGTTGTGAATTTCACAAGCGTCATCGGTTTATTCGCGCATTCAAGCTCATTGCCACGCATATCGAAGATTTTGCCGATCTTAATCTTGGTTCTTCCCGAAAATCTAGAGAACAACTCTACTTCCGAATTTGGCTCAAAATAGTTTCTGACTTCTACAACAACTTCTTTGGTTTCTTTGTTATATTTTTGAACTATGCCAAAGAAGTCCTTGGTCGGAGTTGTATATTCTCTGCTGAATAATTGCTCTTTGATTGTCACGTCTCCTGCAAGGAAACCGGTGGATGCAGGCCTGTTCTCTGCTTGATAGATATCATCTTGGTACTGGGCCATGTTTGGAACAGAACCTAAGGCATAGTATTCATCAATTGCTTTTCTATACGCATTAACAACGGCTGCAATATAGTGAAGGGACTTCATTCTTCCCTCTATCTTTAGGCTAGTAACTCCTGCTTCGATCATTTGAGAAATATATGAAATCGTGCATAAATCCTTGCCAGACATCGTGAAAATGCTCTTGTCGTCAGAAATCTGGTTTCCATCAACGAAGACTCTATAGTCCCATCTACACGACTGCGCACAGCCACCACGGTTAGCGTCTCTATTGGTCATGACATTGCTCAGCATACAGCGACCAGAAACGGATGAACACATTCCACCATGGATAAATGCCTCAATATCAATCTTGGATTTGGCTCTAATCTTTTTAATGTCCTCCATCGAACATTCACGTCCAAGGACGACCCTATCTACGCCGAATTCTTCAAAGAACTTGACTCCTTCAGAATTGATAACTGATTGTTGAGTAGAGACGTGAGCTTCCATCTTAGTATGCTGTTTAACAAGACTTAAAATTGTTGGAGAAGAAGCAATGATTGCATCTACTCCACAGGCCTCTAGTGATTTGAGATAGGAAACAACGCCTCCAAGGTCGGATTCGTGCATAACAATATTGCACGTGACATGGACTTTTGCTCCATATTCATGGGCGTATTCGCACCCCTCTTTTATTTCATCTAAGGTAAAGTTGGAGGCACGGCTTCTTAAAGAAAAATGCTTACCTCCGATAAAGACGGCATCCGCTCCGTACATGACGGCATATTTCAGTTTTTCTAAATTTCCTGCAGGCGCAAGGAGCTCTATCTTATTCATCAAAACCCTCCTTGACATAGGCTGTATCTTTATACGCAAAACCATCTTGGATGTTTAGATTTAAGTTTATTAATTCTTGTTTTGCAGATTCTAAATCCCTGGAATTTATAGCGATTTTGAAAATATTCACAACATTTGCTAAAACTTCAGCGCTTAGAGTAATACCTTCGAAATAAGCATATTTCAGGAAAGATAAGTTATTCATCTCTTCAAGTAACGATATTAGGTAATCACGATAGACGTACGTTCCACCTTCGTTATAAAACATTGGGTACTTTTGGGTTCTCATGAATTCTTGTAGCTCTATTCCCTCGTGGCCAAAATCTAAACCCGAAAACTCTTTGTAGATGTCTACCAATCTACGCTTGCTGTAAAACATAATCTTTCTTCCGAAGACTTGATAGATAAGCGAGGCACCAGTTCTAATAAACGATGATTTGATGTCAGATAACGGGATTTCACTGCTCATTCCGATAGCGTCGAATCCGTAATTTGAAAATAAACCGAGTTCCATGCTGTTGCAAATCAATGTGTTAGGATCGTATATAACTCGATCAATTAAACCTAATTCTTTTGCAATCTGTACAGCACCTAAATCAGAAACGAGAAATTTATATTTGGAATGGGTGTTCATGAATGAACGTAGGTTATCCAATTCATCTTCTAAATAAACTTTGTTTATACCTAAAATTACTTCACGATCCCCAAGTTTTTCTAAAGCATCATCGAGACGTAATTCAGGGTCATAAACGCAAGACATATTAGGAACGTAGACAACAAAAGAATCGCCAACCGAGATCAACGATTCAATATCTGAATTTTTGTATACCGAAACTGCAAACTGCATAAAATGATTATACCATAGCTTCTCTTTGGAGACACTAAGTCTTCAATAACCAACAATCGTTATTTTTAAACGATTGACTATATTATCGCGTGCCCATATCATTGAGCCATGACAAAACAGGAACGCATTATTGATATCTTAAAGAGAATGTTGCCCTCAACAATAGTTGTTTTGGCTTCTTTAATGCCTTTCTATTCCTTTATAATGCCAGGAATTTTTGGGGGCACTGATGCGTATGCCCACTTCCCATATGTTGCTGATTTAATCTATGGAATTAAACATGGATTTACTGGTTTATCAGGTGGTCACCTAATAACTGGAATCTATGCCTATAACGTCTATCAGTTCTATGCACCACTACCTCATTATGCTGTTGCGTATTTGACAGTGGCCTTTGAATGGGCAGGAATTAATATGATGGACAGCTTCAAGATCGTTATCTTAGCATCTTCTATATCGTCGAACATTGTTACTTATCTTTTAGCAAGAAAAATCACAAAATCCGAGAAGCTTGGAGTTATTTTTGGCGTCTTATATGCCTTCTTCCCATATAGACTTTATTGCCTCATGTATAGATGGGCATTCCCGGAAGCAATAGCCATGGGATTCATCCCGCTTGTTCTTTATGGAATGTATAGGATACTAAACGATGAGAAACCAATGGTATCCGCGTACATTGTCATGATTATTGGCGTTGCTTGTTTGGTTTTATCACACCCATACACTGCGTTGATAACCGCAGTTGCCGTTGTAATTTACTTCCTTGCCAACATCAAGAAAGTAATCAATGTTGCTAAAAAGAAGGAAAGTTGGATCTACATCCCTTGCGCATTACTAATCATTGTAGGTTTGGTCGGTGTCTATGTGTTCCCAATGATTGGATCAATGAACAGCGGATATTACAGATTGTCCGATAACGAAATTATGTGGACTAACGTTCCACACATCCAGGAATCAATGCTTGAAAGCTGGTTCTTTGTTGGTCTGTTGAATTTCAATTGGCTAGATAAAGTGCTTAACGTCTATGGTTGGTCAAACACAGGCGATACGGCATCTAAATGGATTCTTGAACTGATAGTTTTTGTGGTTGTTGCATGTATCGCAACAATAGTGGATTTGCTAGTCAAAAAGAAGCTTAAAAAGCCAATTAGGGTTTTGATTTCTGCAGGAATTGTGTTGGTCCCTATCGCCTTAATAATGCCAAGAATTGAAGTTCTTTTGGCATCGATAATATTGTTTATTTGTTATGCATTCGTTGATATTTACCCAGACGAAGGCCAAGAAAAACTTTCCAGAGAAGCAAAGAATATATTAAAAGAACCTAATACTTACGCTTCAATCGTGTTGATTATTTGGTCGTTCCTATTAATTCTTTCTCCTAAATTCTGGGAGATTATGCCAGAGATATTCTATATGGGCCAATTCGCTTGGAGAGCATGGTCCATCTGCGGCGCACTACTTATATTCCTTTTTATGTATGTTGCATCATTAGCAAAAGGAAGGAATACCTATATCAAAATCGTTGCCTTTGTTGCTTCCATGATTCTCGTCCTTGCACAAGGTCCAATTGATAAGAGAATGGCACAGGCAAACGGGAATGGGAATGTCCTTAACTACACCGAGGAACAATTGATGCACATCGACATGATTGGTTGCCAAGACGAATATATGCCAATCGTTTTCTTCGAGAGTGGGTACACTCCTACTTATTCGAATTCCCTATACACCGGAATTAGATATAACATCCATCACCATACTGGTTTTGCTCAGGGCATAGAAAATTATGAGACCGCCTTCCTCGAAGGTGCCGGAACAATGACAGTAAGCGAACTCAATACTCCGAACGTAAAATTTGAATTAGAAGTTACAAGCGATGAGGCTTATATCCAATTGCCACAGTTCTATTACGATGGATATAAAATTACGGCGTCTGGAAAATCGATATTAGTTGAGGATGAAGATGGATTAATCTCATTCCACATAGAAAAAGGCAACTATACAGTCGCCTTGGAATATATTGGCCCAAAAACATATAGGGTTGCTAGACCATTCTTTTACATCTCCATAGCAGGAACAGTCAGCCTTGGAATCGGCGGATATTTCCTAAGAAAAAAGAAAGAAATTATTTAAACTAATCAGTATATTTCGAATCTACTGAAATAATGAATTCGTAATTAGGGTAGAGATCATGCATTTTTGATGCAACCTCGCCCTTTATTTTTTCAATATCCGCTTTAAATTTGATGACGAGATCGAACGTTGCATAGTCATCGCCCTTAAAGAATCCATGCATCTGGAAGACATCCGGATAATCTTTGATTATTTCATTAATCTTGTTTTGCATCTCTAAAGAGACTGGGTCACTCGTGTTTGATGCATAGAAACCTACGGTGAGAATAATCTCCATTTGGTCATAAACATCTTGCACAATTTCATGAGTTAATGCATGCATTTCCCTGGCAGTCATATCATCTTCGACTTCAACATGAACGGAACCGATAATCTTGTTTGGCCCATAAGAATGAAGTATTACGTCGTATGCGCCTTTAACGCCTGCATGGGTCTTTATTAACGCTTTTATTTTGTCAGTAATTTCAATATCTGCTTTAGTGCCGATTAAGCTGCCAAGTCCCTCGGCTAGGATCTCAACGCCTGCTTTAGCAATGAAAATGGAGATAACAACACCTAAATAGCCTTCGATGTTGATATGCCAAACAAGGCTTATGATAACAGCCACTAACGTTGCCGCAGAAAGTATCGCATCCATGAATGCATCCGTACCAGAAGCAACAAGAGATTGAGAATCGACTTTCTTGCCCTGACCTTTAACAAATAAACCAAGGCATAACTTTATAAGAATCGCAGCGCCGATGACAATTGCTCCAGCAATGCTATGATCGGTTTCACCTGGGTTGATTATTTTCTGAACGGATTCAATTCCCGAGGTTACAGCAGCTACCAAGATAATTAAAGCGATAGTTACTGATGTGATATATTCAATTCTGCCGTATCCGTATGGGTGCTTATCATCTGGCTTTTTGTTTGCAAGTTTGGTGCCGATAATCGTTAAAACAGATGAGAAAGCGTCGCTGAAATTATTAACGGCGTCGAGAATGATAGAAATAGAGTTAGCAAGAATTCCAACCGTTGCTTTGAAAGCAACAAGGATGAAGTTGCAAATGATTCCAATTACGCTGGTGCGGACAATTACTTTTTCTCTATTTGTCACATTCTCCATCTACGTTCTCCTTTTCAAAATTTAGACTATCATCGTATACGAACGCTCTATGTTCACTGTCAGCTTTTAACAAGGCCTTTTCTTCAATCCTATTATCGAGAATTGCTTGATTAATACGCTTGCAATCTTCTTCGTAAGTATCCATGAAAGAGTGTTCAACTCCTTCATAGTTATATCCAAGAATCATATCAAGAGTGACATTTTCAGCTGCTCTAAATAGATTCTTTTCAACATATGGATTGTAGTTTTCCTTTAGCTCTGCAATTAAATGTTTTGTTTTTAATCTCTGAGAATTTTCGTGTGAATTCGCAACGTTTTCCGTGAATTTGCAAGCGCAGGCAATAAACTCTAGTCCATTAAAGTCTTTCCATTCGATGATATGTTCTTCACGAATAAAATATAGAGGACGAATTATTTCCATTCCTGAATAATGGGTGGAATGGAGCTTAGGAAGCATTGTCTGGAATGAACCAGAATTTAGCATATTCATTAAAGTGGTTCCAATAACATCGTCGTAATGATGGCCTAAAGCGATCTTATTGCATCCATATTCTTTTGCAATTCTATATAAAGCGCCTCTTCTCATCTTAGCGCAGAGATAGCATGGTGATTTCTCGGTATTATTTGCAATTTCAAAAATATCGGTTGAAACAATGGTTGCAGGAATTTCCAATTTCTTGAGATTTGTTTTAATTTGTTCAAGATTCCTCTCGTTATATCCAGGATTCATTACAAGGTACTTAACATCAAAATGGACGGGGGAATACTTTTTAAGGTGTTTGAAAAGCAAGGCCATAGCCATCGAGTCCTTGCCGCCGGATATGCAAACGCAGACTTTATCGCCTTCGTTTACGAGTTTGTATTGCTGAAGCGCAGCGGTGAATGGTCTCCATAGCTTGAACTTGAATTCTAGATCCAAGCTTCTTTCTATCATTTGTGATTGAGTAAATACCTTCTTCTTGTTCATAACGTCGTTATTATAACGAGGCGAACAAAAATGCTAAAAGAAAAACCAGCATAAACTGGTTTATTACATAAAATGGATACCGTTTTTGGCTGCGCTTAATATTGCAATGAGGGCCAGGGCAACAATCGAGAAGGATATGATTGCCCCTGCAATATGCTTTACTTGATCTCCCTCACCATTCCAAGTGGCAAGTTTATAAATGGATGCGCAGAACCACACTAAGCTTAGGATAGGCACGACGAGGACAACGCCTCCAAACAAGAACACAAATACCCAAAACATAAAATTATCTTAGCACTTTCTCCATCATCCAAAAAAGCCTAGTTCCTACAACTTCATAATACATTTGGATTCTGGACACTTCCTTATATCCATTTCTTATGTACATATGATATGCAGGGGTATTCGTGTCTATGACATCTAGATGAATAGACTTATAGCCTTTTGTTTTTGCATATTCCTCTATATCGTTTAGGAAAGCGTCACTAACGCTTCCTCCTCTGAATTCAGGGCATGTTGCTAAAGCGTGGATTGTGCATGGTTTATCGGTGATTTCCCATGGAATTTCATTATATTCGTCGTTCATTTTATTGTTTAAAACTGCAGAAGCAACAACCTTACCATCCACCATTACAACAAAAAGTTCATGGTTAATAATGGATGATTCAATAAAGTCTCTGTTAGGGTAGGACTCTATATTCCATCCCAATCTAACATTAGACTTATTCACCGCATCAATCACGGTCTTATATAAATCCAAGATTTCTTCTGTTTGAGAGATTGTTGCTAATTCCATAATTACATAAAGCTGATCATGCCAGATGAGAAGACTATAAACATCGTAACGGAGATGCCGCATAACACAGCAAAAATAATAAAGGCTATCTTGAATCCTTTATAAGTCTTGCCAAGTTTCTTCCTGATTAAATATAAAACAAGGAACACTATCGCTAGAGCACACCAAAGGAATGGGCCAAAAACAGCTCCATACATAATTGATACTAATAGAAATTCATTTAGCCAATCCATCTTACAAACCTACATATCCCACTTCTTCTAGTATTTCTTGTCCTTCTTCTGATAAGACATAATTTTTAAACAATTCTACATTTGGGTTGGTATCGCCCTTTCTTGTTACCATGTATATATCGCTGATAATAGGGTAAGTACCATTCTTAATATTATCCTTTGATGGAGAAACGCCATTAACGGAAATCATTTTAACTCCAGAGGATTGATTGAGACCTTCAACATAATATCTGAAAGAGAATCCGATTGATTGACCTAGGAAACCTAATAATGTTCTATCAACAATCTTCTCATCTCCCATGAATTTTTCCATGGTTGTTTGGGAGCCTGAACCTTCATTTCTTCTTAATGGATAACAGATTCTATAGTCTCCGCCAACTTCATTCCACATTTTGATTCTGCCCGAGAAAATTCCTCTAATCTGGCCCTCCGTTAGTGAGTCAACGGAATTTTTGGAATTCACAAGGAACACGAATGCTTCATGGCCGATTGGTGTAAGCTCTAATTCCACTCCCTTTTCTTTAGCGTAATTCAGCTGATCGCTAGATGGTCTTGCACAAAATATAATGTCCGAAATTCCATCAACGATTCCCTTATAGGCGCCACGCGTATTGTTATAGATTAAAGATGAGTCAGATGAAAAATTACCTCCAACATATTTAACGGTGCTTTCTTCATACAAACGATGAACATAAGATGAGAAGACAGGGAATAGTGCAGCTGCACCATCTATCACCGGGAGGTTTCCCGTTATCTTTTCGCCTTCTTTCTTAACAATTCCAGTTTCATCGCTAAATGGCAAAAACTTGCTGATTTCCACGGATTTTGCGCTCATTTCAGGCGAGAAATCGTTTATGCATCTATTTGTTAGGGATACGTAGAAAAGGCCGTCAAATGCGACAAAAAAGGAAACTAAACCAACAATTGCAAAAATCTGCTTTGTTATTTTCTTCATTAGTTAAGCTCCTTTCCGATGAATGTGATCATAGAAACGTTCTTAAATAAAATAGAAGTGATAACTAAAAGGGCGATAGTAACAACTATCCCCACCGCGAGTATCGTTAATATGGTTGTATAGAACTTCTTGTCTTCCATGTCTTAATTATAATTTAGGATCCATAGAGTTCAATAAACAGGAGATAGAAAAAATAGCCCAGATAATTCTGAACTATTTTTCAAATACGCTATTTCCGTAGATGTCGTAAGCAACAATAACGGGAAAGTGTTCAACCTCCAATTTTCTAATTGCCTCACATCCAAGATCCTGGAACGCTACCTCTTGAACAGATTTGATTCTCTTAGCCAAAAGGGCTCCTGCTCCTCCAGTTGCAACAAGATATACTATCCCGTATTTTTTGCAGCATTCTCTAACATGCTCATCCCTTGGTCCCTTACCAATCATGCCTTTGATTTTTAAGGCTGGCATATACTCAATAAATTTATCCATACGAGATGATGTTGTTGGACCAATTGAACCAATTCTTCCATTTGGCATAGTTGGTGTTGGCCCTGCATAGTAAATAAAACTATTTGAGAAATCAACAGGTAATTCTTTTCCTTCATCTAACAACGAAGCAAGTCTAGCGTGTGCTTGGTCTCTTGCTGTATAGACGATTTCATCTAGGTAAATAACATCGCCGGCGTGGAGTTTTGTGATATCTATCATAAGACTACCTCCACATGTCTATTTGCATGGCATTGAATGTTAACGGCAACAGGCATTGACGCAATATGACAAGGATATGTATTAATGAATACATCTAAACAAGTTGTCTTGCCTCCAAGGCCCATAGGTCCAATTCCTGTCTTATTGACTTCTTTTAGGATTAATTCCTCAAGCTCTGCTATTTCCTTGTCCTCACTTCTAGAAGTTCTTGCCAACGCTTCTTTTGCCATCTTTGGAGCGGTCTCGAAGTTTCCTCCGATTCCGATGCCAAGATATATAGGCGGACACGGCCTTCCGTCTGCTTCTTTAACTGCTGAAACGACAAAATCGACAATGCCTTTCTTTCCATCAGTCGGATTTAGCATCTTCAATTTTGACATGTTTTCACTGCCTGCCCCTTTAGGAACTAACATGATTTTTAATTTGTCGCCCGATACCATTTTGACATGGACAATTGCTGGTGTGTTGTCCTTTGTATTGATGCGAGACAAAGGATTTGCGACGGATTTTCTAAAATAATATCTATCGTATGCATCTCTTACACCTTCGTTGATTGATTCATACAAATCACAATTTAGGTGAACGTCATAACCGATTTCAACAAAACAGGTAATAATACCTGTATCTTGACACATCGGTAAAGATTCTTCGTTAGCTATTTCAGCATTTTCTATAATCTGATCGAAGGTAGCTTCGGCTAAAGGAGATGTCTCCAAGCTCCTTGCCTCTTTGATTTTATTTAAAACAGAGCAAGATAAAGAACAGCATGCCTTATGCAAACCGTTAGATACTGCTTCTTTAATTTGTTCGAACTGTATTTCTTTCATGTTTATTTATATAACTTGGAAACGCCAGACTTAATAGCGGCTTCTTTTACGTGTGAGGCAACACTTGCGTGTGCATTTTTATCCCATGCATATGGGAGAATGTGTTCTGGGGACAATTCCTCGTCCTTAACGCAAGCCATAATGCCCTCTGTTGCCGCTAGCATCATCTCTTTATTTACCGTTGTTGCTCTAGCGTCTAATGCACCTCTAAATAGACCAGGGAAAACGAGGACATTGTTGATTTGGTTAGGATTTTCGCTAGATCCTGTTCCAACAATAAACGCCCCAGCTTCTTTAGCTTCCTTATATGTGATTTCAGGGATTGGATTAGCGCATGGGAAGAGAATTGCTTTCTCATTCATGCTTCTGACCATTTCCTGCGTTACAACTCTTGGAGCGGAAACACCGATAAAGGCATCTGCCCCTACCATAGCATCCTTAAGCGTTCCTGTATGATTGTCCTTATTAATAAGCTTTGCTAAATCTCTTTGTGGTTGGTTGAATAATTCTGAATCGTTGATAATTCCGGCCTTATCGACAACGGTAAGGTTTTTAACGCCAAGGCTTAATAAATATTTGCTGATTGCAATGCCTGCGGCTCCTGCACCATTAACAACGAGTTTGATCTCGTCTATTTTCTTTCCGGCTAGCTTTACAGCATTCATTAATGCCGCTGCCATAACTATTGCGGTGCCATGCTGATCATCGTGGAATACAGGGATATCCAATTCTTCTTTAAGTCTTGTTTCGATTTCAAAGCATCTTGGTGCTGAAATATCTTCGAGATTGATTCCGCCAAATGAACCTGAAATTAATTTAATGGTCTGAATGATTTCTTCTGTATCCTTGGACTTGATGCAAATAGGGAATGCATCGACATCTGCATAAGCTTTGAATAAAGCACATTTTCCTTCCATGACTGGCATACCAGCCTCTGGTCCGATATCTCCTAAGCCTAGGATTGCAGTTCCATCAGTAATAACTGGGACAGTATTCCAGCGTCTTGTTAATTCAAATGATAATTCAGGATTTTTCTGGATTGCTAAACATGGTTCAGCAACTCCTGGGGTATATGCCAATCCTAAATCTTCTTTATTACCTGCTGGAACACGGCAAACAGTTTCGATTTTGCCCTTCCATTCAGCATGCTTTTTGAGCGACTCTTCACGATAATTCATATTTGGAACCTCTTAACTAGATTATACTAGCATCCTCACGTATGAGTACATACCTGAAAGCGTATTACATGATATAAAAAAGCGCCCTTAAGGACGCTTAGACTATAAATATGACTCTTCTCCTCTAAGTGGGGTCTCCATCTGAATTCTAACCTCGTCAGGAGTCAAATCTTTACTGAAGAGATAATAGAGTTTTGCAACAGCCGCTTCGGTTGTCATTTCCCTTCCAGCAACCGCACCAACAGACTTTAATGCGGCGCTAGTTTGATATGTTCCAAGCATAACTGTTCCCTGTGGACATTGAGTGCAAACTGTAATAATACTGCCGTTTTTGTAGGCTTTTTCAATGATTGGGAGTAATGCGCTGCCGCTGCTATTAGGAATGTTTCCTGCACCGAACGTTTCAACAACTATACCCTTTAGATCCTCTGTCATAATCCTTTCGAATAATCCGAATTGGATGCCTGGGAACACTTTGATTACACCAATTGGAACCTTCCGGATAACCTGCCTTCTAAACGGCTTGGTTGGTTTTGGAAGCAACAATGAATCGTTGTAATCAATATGGATTCCCGCTGTTGCTAAAGGCGGGAGGTTAGGAGAATTGAATGCGATAAAATCAGAGGCGGAGAACTTGATTGTGCAGTTGCCTCTAAAGAGTTTATTAGCAAAATAGATGCCAACTTCAAATATTCTATCTGATGCAGCAAGCATCAATGATGTTATGAGGTTGTCCTTTCCGTCACTTCTAAGTTCGCATAAAGGAATTTGAGCGCCTGTAATGATAACTGGTTTACCAAGGTTCTCTAAAGCAAACGAAAGGATAGAGGCCGTATATGCCATAGTATCTGTACCATGAAGAATGACAAAACCATCATATTTATCATAATTTTCTTCGATGACCTTACCAATTTTGTTCCATTCATCAACGGCAATATTGGATGAGTCTAACAACGGTTCAAGGTTTATCATTTCCCATGTTGGCATTTCTGGAGCACTTAATTCTGCTAATTTCTCAAGTGAGTCACGAAATACCTTTAAATCTGGAGCGTATCCTCCATCAGTCTTTGACATGCAGATAGTTCCACCGCTATTGATAATTAGGATTTTCTTTTTGTTTTCCATGTAAATCCTCCTATTCATCGCCTTTTTGAGGAGATTTTTCCTCTTTTATTGGCTTGTTTTTCTCTTTTTTAGAATTGAGTGCGATGACAACCGAACCTGCGGCCCCCACCGTAACTAACCCACCAGCAGAAAAGATGACCGCGTTAGGATCAATTTCGTTTGTCTCGCTGGTCGTGCTTTCCTCATTTGCACTATTGTTTGCTACACTCACATTAGTGGATGCAAATAAAGATGCCAGAGGCAATATCAATCCCAATAGTGGCGAAATCATTAGATACCTCTATAGAGCACTTCTTTGCCAAATCCGAATAAACCGACCATACCCGGTCCAGTTGTAATGCCAACAACAGGTCCAACACAGAAAGTAGTAATCTTCTTACACTGCAAACCTGCTTCAAGTAGCTTTTTCTTTAAGATGAAGGCTTCGGATGATACATCACCGTGTATGATGAAAATTTCTTGTTCCTCAGGGTCAATAACGTTCTCCATGAAGAGGCTAACTATCTCATCGTATGCTTTCTCTTTTCCGCGGACATTTCTCATTGAGACCTGTCTTCCTTCTGAATCAGAGATAAGGATTGGCTTGAGCTTAACAAAATCACCCAAAGCAGCGCTTCTAGCGTTGATTTTATTGGCGCGTGATAAATATGTTAAAGTATCAACTGTTGCGTATTGGATGACCCTATTTAAGAGAGGCTTTAGCTTTTCAACAATCTCCTCGATTGTGCAGCCCTGATCACGGAATTCAGCCGCTTTGAGAACAATTAGCTGCTGACCGATTGATGCATTCATTGAATCAAGGATTTCAATCCTTACATCATCTCTCTTATGCATGATTGATTCTGCCACTCTTCTTGCCTTGACAATTGTCTTAGATTGCTTTTCGCAGGCGGCAATATAAAGAATGTCATAGTCATCCATGTATTCGGAGAACTTGTTTCTAATTTCATGTTCTGTTGCAGGAAGGGTATAAACATTGGCTCCATTTCGCATGCCTCCGTAAAGTTCTTTAGGCATAACGGCAACCCATGGATCAGCGTTTATTTCTTTTCCCTCAAAGTAGATTGTGAAGTCAATTGAAGCGATACCGTGCTTATTTCTAATATCCTCATTCATGTCAGAACATGTGTCTGTAATGATCTTGATTGGTTTCATGATATTACCTCCTATTTGCCTTCTTCATCCACTGTAATGGTTTTCTCTTCGCCCTGCTTATCTAAATAAGACAAAGTGACCTGCGGGAATGGGATGTTGATGTTGTTTCTTCCGAAGAGCAAGAAGATTTCGCGGTTAAGATCACGAGCTAACTGCATACGATCCTTTTCTGCACACTGAGCGGTAATGATCAAATCAACCGAGCTTTCTCCAAGTTCAGCGATTCCCTTATAGAATGGACCATCGGTGATTGTTGGGAGCTTTCTTCTAATTCTTGGGAATGCCTCCTGAATAATTCTTTCGACCTTTTCAAGATCTTCGCCGTATTCGATTGAAACAACAATCTTTGCGTAAGATGCTTCTTTGGTCATGTTAAGAACTCCGGAAATTGAAGAGTTATTGAAGATTTTGATGTTATTTGCGACGTCTTCGATCTTTGTTGTTCTAAGTCCAATTTCAAGGACCTGACCTCTGAAGTCTCCGATCGTAACAATATCGCCAACACGGAATGAACCTTCGAAGACAATGAAGATACCGGCGATGATATCGCTGATAAGTGACTGAGCACCAAGACCAACGACAATTGAGAGAATACCGGCCGAAGTTAATAAGGACGCTGTATTAAATCCAAAGAGGTATAAACAGTAGAATACTCCACCGATAACGCCTCCGTATTTAAGAACAGATACGATTAAGTTACCTGTGGTCTCTACTCTTGCACCCAAGTTTCCGCAGAATGAACGGACGCAAATTTGAGCTAACTGTGTAACGGTTATGATAATAATCATAATCATCAGTGCTTGGGTTATAGCAAAGACATTGAATCCTCTCTCCCAGACATCTGAGAAAATATATTGGAAGATGGTGTGGTTATTTGGGTCATTGAGTGCCCAGATAATCAATGCCGCAATTGAAACAGTTGCAACTGTCATATAGGCCATGAGAATTGTTGTAAGTTTTTCCTCTGGGCTCTTCTTTCTCCAGACGACCTTAGAGAATCTAGAGACAACTGATGTAGTCTTCTTGCTTCTTCCTGATGGAGTCTGGATAACGAACGATGAGCTTTCATCATATTCATTGTTTTTCTTGATTGCTTTGCAATATTCCTTATCGTCACGGTCTGAAGAAACAGTAAATACAGCAGAAGCTAAGACGATGAATAATGTGCTAAATAGGAGAGTGTAGGCTGATATTGAATTTCTAGTCTCGTAGATATTTGAGGTTGGGATGGCGGTTGCGATGTAGTAGTCTCCGACCATTTCGATTGACTGATAGAACTTTGTTCCATCAAGTGATTGGAAGCCGTTATATGTGCCAGTGATAGTAAATGCCGAGTCTAGAACTCCAAGGCTTGCAGCAGTTTTGCCAATCAAATCTTCATATGGAGCGTAGACGACTTTATGTTCATCGCTCTTATCAAAGGCGACAAAGAACGAGTTCTCCCCATAGATTGCCATATTGGATAAGATGTAGGAGATTGTAGATGTTTCAAATAAAGCCTTGAAAGATGCTTCAGATACTCCGATTTGGAGGAGGGAGCGGTGTCTGGTAATTGGACTGCCAACCCATGTTCCGTCCTTATAGTCTTCGTAATCTGTTCTCTTTGC
>JAKSVD010000030.1 GCA_024408305.1 Bacilli bacterium
GGTTATCGTCGTGTATGTCATAGGCATTGATTCTGTTGGGGCCGAATTTGCCTTTGGATAGATACGAGTTGCGATTTGCTTTCTCGGTAATCTGCCAGCTTCCCGTGATTGGGTCATGCGTTAATGCAACGTATTCGTCATTTAGGGTCAGCGCAATGTATTTCTTGACATAGTCAACAGGAATCCATGGAGAGCCTAAAGTAACGTAGATATCTCCGTATTGGAGTTTATCTGGCATGGCTTTTTGGAGTTCTTTGATGTTGTCATCGAATAGTCCTGGGTAAATGAGGTTTGCCTCTTTAGCGTTCTGGAGTTTCTTATAGACGTTGCCCGAGAGGTATTCGTCTTTGGTAACCCAGCCTTTGTAGAAGCATTCCTCGAATAGGTATGGGTCTTGAAAGATTGAGCCTTTGAGACCTTTGATGACATCCTGGAGGGTGTTGTTGGTGATTGTTGCGATGTATTCGATATCAACACGGCCAAGATTCACTAAAGAGAGGATAAGTCCGTCGCTTAATGAATCAGCGTGAATTCCTTCGACTTGCTCGCTGTTCTCGAATAGGTTTTCGTAATCGAGGTCGAGTTCCATGTTGATGATGGAATTGGCTTTTGCCTCCTCTTCCTCTTTCTTCTTCCAAATGATGTTGATGATTTCTTCTTCAACACTTTCCGCAAGTCTCATCGCGTATGGAAGGGTTAGGACTCCGGAGATTCTTACTCTACTTAAAGCGTTGTCGAGCCTTGCTTTGACATCGTCTGGTAAAACCGACCAGATCTTTTCATCGCTTTTATACGCAAGCAAAGCTTGTCCATGCGACATATGATGTTCTTTGATCAACGCGAGTGGTTTTTCTGCCATGGTCTTACCTCCGATTCTTATGCAAAATTTAGTATTTCCATTTTCGACTTTGGGCGAAAAGGCGATACATGTTTAGTCTACTTCTTTAGCGTTATTAAATAAATCATTATCTTCAAAGCATTCGCAAAAGTGAGAAAAGAATGGTTGCGTTATTAGAGATATATAAACGTCATCCAGGGCAAAAAAAGAACGAAAAAAACTTATATTAAAAATACCGATAAACCGGCGATTTGTTGCTTTTCAATTATAGGGAATTTGGAAGATGGCCAATTATCCACACGAAAAAGTGGTGGCCGTTTTCATTTTCAAACTCGACCTCCCCGTAAGATTCCTTATAAGGTCCATCAAATGTATCTTTGTCGGACCAGACTGATAAATAAAATGATCTAACATTTCTCCCGTAATATTGAATATGAACTAGAGTATCGTCGTCTTGTCCTTTTGCATAAATATAGGACTGTGCAATTCCCACAAGATATGTATCCAAGTCAACGGTTATGCCTTTGTTGAACCTTCTCGCTATCTCCTCGTTGTTGGAAATCATTTCTTCGCGAGCAACTTTTTGTGAAATCGAATTGAACGATCCATGAAGGATGTCAGAAAACCAAAAATATTGATTTCCGTAAATATCAAATAAATATTTATGGTCATCAGCGTTATCATCTCCGATTTTTTTAGAAACATAAACATCGTGAGTGACGGTGTCGCCGTCTTTTTGGATTCTCTTGAGATAACCACTAGAAGCTATTTCATGCATTTGGCTGTCATCAAAAATGCCACGTTCGTATAGTTCTGAGACCTGCAACATGTCTCTGGTAAGCACAGAATATGCAAGGCGTGGAGAAAAACTCTTATTTGTAAATTCCTCGTAAAGATAATCGAAGACATGTGGTTCGTAAACAAATTGCACAATTGCGTATTCACCCCAAATGCCGTAATAATGAAGTTCTTCTACATCAAATCTAGAGTTTGGGTTGGAAAATGCCGAGGAAGGAATGAAATCGGAACGCACAAATTTGGAAATTATAGACTCTATTTCCTCTTGCTCAAAGTCATCTTCCATGCAACCGATCTCATTGATCAATTTTACATGGTATTTTTCTTCTTCCATCACGGATGAAAAAACACTGGAAGACGAGGATTCCTGGTGGCATGACTGAAGGCAAAAAGCTTGTGCTGCCGTAAAAAACATGACTAGCATGACACACATTTCTTTTCTCTTGCCTTTGAATAATTGCACCATATTTAACTATGTCACCCTTTCGAAGTGATTTCGCATTGCGCAGTTGCTTGACGAAGTCGACAGAGCGTTTGCGTATGTTACCGCTCGAAAAGCAAAACCTCTATATCTATATTCGATCTTTGAGGTAATAAACCTGGCGAGAAAGTTTTCAGATATGCTTACTTCTTGGTATTGCCCAGCGGAGACAAATACTGATGCAGTGTCGTTGCACCCAGCATATGTTTTTGCATCTTGTTCGAAACACATCTTTTTATTATAAATGACCGATAAACCAAATGAATTTGGATTATGTATTCTAATTTTCCACTTCCCGCTCACCTTTCCGTGGACTGTGAAAGACAAATAATTTGGTATGAGCGAGATGTTTTGAAAATTATTGCCAAAAGATATTGTGTGAGATCTAGTTGGATTGCAAGAATACATAGCCCCGCTTTGTATTAGCCCATTTGTATATGTTATTACCCTATAATTCATGCTATTAATACTATAACCAATCGAAAATGATATGTACTGATTGCCGGGAGTTTGCTCGACGTTAACAATTCTATACGAATTAGAAGCTATATTCTCCTCGTTAATATCGCTTGACAATGAAAATGCATAAGCTTCATTGTATTGACAAGTTTTAGTTTTGTATTGAATGCAATAGTCCTGATCGTTTCCGTTATCGACGCATATCATCCAAGCATTATTTTCAAAACAAACTACACTTAACCTTAACGGTTCCGGAGAAGGCGCAAAATTGGAAGAAGCATACACTATTGCGCCGCTCGCAGATAATTTAGATGAAGAGTATTGTTCTCCAACATTTCCACTAATAGAACAATATGAGGCGCCATTCAAAATGCATTCCTTCAGTTGAGAGGACGATAGCCCCCTATTATAAGAAAGAAGCAACGCCGCAACACCACTTACAAAGCCAGCTGCCATCGAGGTTCCAGAGGCAATGATATACTCATCATAATTTTTAGCGCATCTAATGCCATTTCCTGGAGCGAAAATATCGACCTTAGTGCCATAATTCGAGGAACTGTGTTTTGAACCGTCTGAATTGATGGCACCGACACTTATCAAGTTATCCAGTCCGAAATCCAATCCGCCACTAAAAGAATCAATTCTTCTACTCTGATTTCCAGCGGCCCAGACGAAAAGACCAGGATACGAACTCACCGCACTTAAAATGTCGCCGTTTGTGCCATATCCCTCGTAACTTAAATTCAGTATCGGTATATGGTAGCGAGTCCCCCAATTGTTCGCGGCATAATGAATAGCCCTTATTATCAAGGAATTATATGTCTCACTTTCGTCGTGAACTCCATTTGTAACTTCAATCTGAAGAGGAACGATTTTACTATTCGGAGAGACCCCAACGATTCCGAGCCCATTGCATTGTCCAGAGACAATACCGGCAATATTGGTTCCATGTCCACGTTCATCATCATAATAGGACTGATTGTTATTGAAAAAATCATAACCAAAATCAATATTATCCTGCAAATCAATGTGGTGTTGCACCCCAGAATCAATGATGCCAACTCTCACTTCTGGACTTCCAGATGTCGAATACCAAACCGGCGGAACATCAATGCCATTTTCACCGTGAAGCCACCAAGACCCATCATAAAACTCATCAGAAGGTGAATAATCTATAACACTTTGCGACTTCAATACATAGTCTGGGCAGGCAATTTTAACACCATTTATTCTTTGTGTTTTCTCCACTGCGTCAACAATCCCAGAAATCGTTTTATCTTTGACCTCTAAACTATAAATTGTGCTGACTTTCTTTCCAGCGAAAAAACTAGACAACGATGGATTTGATTTATCAAGTTCAAACAATGTTTCAATTTTTCCGTGCTCTATCTCTTGAAAAAACACATCCAAGTCATTTTCAGTCATTTTTTTGTATTCATCAAAATTATCCTCGATAACAACGTTGATGTGATCCAGCGAAAAAACGGAATTGTCCTTCTCAATCAAGGAGCCATGTTCATAAAAATCCGGAGAGCATAGAGCGCACAATTGAGCGAACAAAGGGACAAAACGACGACAGATAAGCCTTAATAATTGGAGATTTTTTAACATATCTAAATAGTAACACTGGGAGATGATACTTAAAACCAAAAACGGTCAAAGAGATCAGACACTGTAGTTTGACAATCGTACATGTTAAGCAAACCAAAATGAATTTCAAAGAAGCGCACGTTATTAAAAATCATTGAAATTTGTGAATATGGGTATTTAATACAGCCATTAACCAGTTAATGACGGAGGTTTGATATGAAAAAACACTCAATGATATTAATCAGTGCAGCTGCACTTATGCTTGTGGGATGTGGAGGAGCAGTGAGTGAAGATTCTTCTAAGGTGCCGTCAAGCAAGGATTCATCAAGCAACGGATTAATCGATTCATCAATTGGGGATTCATCTGTTGAATCATCCTCTTCTAGCGTCGATGATAAGCATTCTTCTTTTGAAGATTTTGCAAAAGTATTAGAGACTGCCGCGAATAAAGAGGCTTTCACCTGTCATCAAGAGACGATGAAAGAAACATCTGTTGCGGGTTCTATCAAGGATGTTGTTACAAAAGACTTAACGATCACCGCGGATAAGTATTCATTAGCCACCGGCACATTCGAGGAATATCTTGGAGATACATTATCGATTCAGGACAACATCACCGAAATCAGATCGATCAACGAATTCAAATACAAGATTGATGAGAGAGACTATAAAACGGATATGTTCTATTCCGTTACCGATTTTGAAAAGGATTTGTCGCCAAAATACGATTATTCTGATTCCGCATTCAGACAATATGTCGTTCATAGCGCGTTGGATATCGGCGATTTAAGCGAGGGCTCATACATGTTCGATGATGAGGCTGAATATGCCTTGTCATTCAAGAACACGACCTACCTTTTGAATTTCGTAGACTCCTACTTCTATTCCAATCCATATGCAGAGCAGGTCGGCTGCATCGCAATGGATAAGGAATCATTAGATAAGGAAACAATCAAATATTCAGTCTCCTGCAAATATGAATTAGAAGGCGACTTGAATGATATCCAGAAGATTGAAATCTCAATGTCTGCAACATTTGATGAAAAGGGTCAGAGATTGACATCCTTTGCAACATCATATGTTGAGGACGATATCAACAAGACCCACACCGAAGACCATCGCATCACTTCGCTTCAAAAAGAAGGCACACTCAAATACGACGATAGAAGAAACAAGGCAAAGGACGCACCAAGTGCAGAGGATTATTTCCTCGCTAGTGTGGATTCTGTTGAGCTTTTAGGCACGGATAGATCAGTTATCGATCCAACTAAAGTGTCTCCTGCTAATTCATACATCTTCTTGCAGCCTAAGGAATATTCTCCAGCTAAGGCAATCGGAGTAAATGAATTCACCATCTCTCCTGAAGCATCTAGTGATGAGAAAGTCGTTATTGTCGAGAAGACAAATTCAGGAAACCACTTCATCGTCAAAGGCGAGGGAAAGGCGACTTTAACATATAGTTATGTCGGAGTGGATGAGGATGGTTATTACCACACAATCTACAAGACTTATGATGTTGTTGTCATGGAATATGCCGAACCTGCAAAGATTTCTGTTCAGTATATTCATAACCTAGACACCGATGACATCATCTCCACTTATGGCGAAAAGAACATCGATGCCACCGTTGGCATGAATTATAAATTCCTCGTCAACATCGTTGATGAGAAGGGCGCAACAAAGAACGTTCCACAGGGATTTGAGATTACATCATCCGATGAAACAATCATCAAGCCTGAGGTCAATAACGGCTATGTCTTATTCACACCTCTTAAAGCGGGTGAGGTCGCATTAAAGATTGTCTCAACCGAGAAACCTGATATTGCATGGCAGATTACCTTTACTGTCTACGATAATTCAGAGGTTGATATCGATAAGATCTTAGTCTCCTATAAATGGACACGTTCATGGTCATTCATCGGCTATATCAACGACTGGGATACAGACAATATGTATATCGACGCTACGATGACATTCAAAGAGGATGGAACAGGCGTTGCAACATATAACAACAAGACTACGGACAAGAATTACACAGACCCATTTACCTGGAACACAAAGGATGGAAAGATCTACATCAAAGGCCTTGATAAGTGCGGTTACTACGGAAACGGAAATATCACATTCGCTTTACTTAGCGATGACAATATGGGCATCAGATTCTATACGGATGAGGATAATGCCGGCAAATATGAATATAGAGGGGTGGCTTTATAATGAAGATACGATACATTTTAGCTGTGGCCCCACTGCTTCTAGCTTGTGGAGGCGTTAACGAATCTTCTGTTGTAGACGCTTCATCAACTGCCCTAGAATCTTCATCATCATATGTACCAACGAGCCCAGATGAGGCTAAATTCCTTGAATTTGCAGCGCTTTTGGAAGAAAAGACAGGTCACGTTAACCATATCGAGGGTGAAGCCTATATGGAATATGGGTATATGACTGCCGAAAGCGATGATTATTTCACTCTGGAGATGGGCGATGAATTCACAATCGATAGATACGTCAGGGACAATGGTTCAGGAATCAATGTCCGCAACGGAAAATCGATAACTTCATCCGGAGAAGAGCCATATGTCTCCCAAACTTATAAGGGTTCTATCTCTTGGTATAAGCTCACTGATTATTCAGGAGAGGATTCGCTTGATACCAAACAGACAATCCGCGCAGCAATAACAAATGAGGAGGCGATATTATCCTTATCGTTTGCAAACGGAGAGGTATCCAATCTTAGATATATATCTCAGTTCTTCCAGTTCGGAGAGGATGAGGTCAAGATCAAATACACCCTGCCAGACTCAATCCCTGAGAATGGGGAATTCCAATATGAATACACGATGACCTCATTTGAAGATGGCTATCCATGGGAGAAACTCACTTATGGGGCTAAAGCAATGGTCAAGGATGGGGTAATTGTCGCATCATACGTTATGTCACGCGATGACATGTATGCAGGCGAGAATAAGCCAATCAACTACACCTTCTCTGAAACAGCGATTGATTATACCCAAGGCGAATATCCAAAATTCGAAGGGGAATTGTTCAATCCTGATAACTTCGTCGAATTAGAAAATTAAAAGCGTCCCTCTCTCCTGAAAGGGACGTTTTATTGTGCCGCTTGTTGATAAGAGGCCATTATCTCAAGAATTTCTTTAGGGGTATACACCGGAAGCGGTGAATCTTTAAAACCGGTTTTGTCGTTTGTAATTATTGCAAAACAGTCATTTTCTACAGCCGCGTTATACTGCAAACAATCTTCGTAATCCTTCCAGTCATCATACAAAGATTCAATTGCGGCATCTGCGGTGGTATGGACTACCTTATAAACAATTGAATACACTTTGAGTTGTAATTCTCGAGTTATTCTCCAATCATGCGTTTTCTTTTGGACTAAATAACCGATATCTCTTAATGACATGGCAGATACAAGAAGACGATTTCTACATCTTCTAGAATCGATAAAGAAGCGTTCAACATCATCGCATCCTTCTCTCTCAAGAAAAAAATCTAGAAAAATGTTGGTATCAACGAATAGTTTCATGTTCTTCAATCGTCTCCGCGAGTGATTCTTTGTGTGGTTTGCCATCATCAAAATTCTTTAAACACCCTTTTAGAGATAAAAATTCTTTTAAGGCGCGATCCTCTGGACAAGTCAAAACAGTAACCACTTTTCCGTTTTTAGTTACATAGACATCTTCTTCATGAGAAAGCATCATGTACTTATTAAGATTGTTTTTTAATTCTGTAGCGGTTATGTAACACATATATTACCTCTCTCATATTTTATTATATTCGTACGATTTATTAAAATGTTTTCGTACGATTATATTATTATGTTTTGCCCACCACTTCAGTTTTTTAGCCATTTTAAGCTAGATGGTTAATGGAAACCTATCCTTAAAGGCTTTAGATAATAATTCTCCTTAAATAGCCGGAAAGATGGCCTATAGATATCTTCTTATATTCATATTGTATAAAGAAAAGCCCCGATTTTCATCGAGGCTAAACTTTTGGGTTTTAGGAATTACTGAACAAATGCCAATGATCCTGAGTATGGTTCACAGTCATCTTCATAGGAAACTGCAAATGAATTGCCTGCTTCGTTATAGATGAGTGTAATGCCTTCATCAAAGATTCCTGAAACAGTGATTGTTGAACCAGAGACTGTGTAGCTCAATGCGACGTTGTTCCATGTGCATTCTGTTGCTGAGGTGAAGACGATTGTCTGGTTGTTCATACCGATCTTGCCTGTATAGGTGTGTCCGATATAGGCTGGAGCGTCAACAACTGGTGTACCTACAACATCATAGAGGGATGCATCATCGCCATAGACGTAAGCGGTAAGTGTGCCTGCTTCTTCGTCCCATGTGAACAAACCTTCTGAATATGTTCCACCGAATGAATCGAAACCTAAGATTGTGAGATCACCGTCAGAGTATTCGTAGCCGAATCCCTGTGCATCTGCACCTTCTCCGATGATACCGGTCTCGTTTTCGTTGATGAGAACCTTAACGCCATCGAAGTCCCATCTTCCAACATAGGTTGTTGGCTTTGATGGATTGTCATCTGATGGGGTTTCTGGAGTTGGGTCAACCGGAGCTGCACTCTGATCATCACCTGCTGGATCGGTGTTTTCGATACCGACGAATGATGACTGGATTGTATCGTTGGTAGCGCTGATCTGGATTGCGAAGTAGTAAGTTCCTGCTTCTGTAACTTCGAATTCTGCGTAGAAGTCGTAGTTATGTCCGCAGTATGTTGGGTTCTTTCCGCTATCGTCATCAACTGTGTTTGTTGTGAATGTGCCTGTTGAACCAGTTCTGAATCCGATCTTAGTAGTTGCCTCATCCTTCCAGATACCATTCAACTTAGTATCCATTCTTGTGGATGTCTGGGTTGTTCTTGTCCAGATTCTATAGATACCAGGGTTGTTGATCTGATACTTGAAGTAGCATGATGACTGAGTTGTGGACTTCTGGTACTGTAAGAGATCCATCTGGTGGTTTTCATCACGGACGATTGTGTAGGCCTTTTCTCTTGATGTTCCGTCTGGTCTTAATGCCGTTGGAGCCATAGAGACTGTTGATGAGCCTGTGCCTGTGACAACGAGATAGTAATCTGTTGCGTCGAAGACGTAATATGCTGCTTCTGCATCTTCTGCAGTCCACGTCTTAAGGAGAGCCTTTGATGAGCTATAGAGTTCAATCTTTGTTGCGTCTCCTGTTGCTGATAAGAGCTGTGGTCCAGCAGCTGCTCTGAACTTGTAGTAGGTATTTGCAATAGTTGTTGTAACTGCTGCAGATCCTTCTTCGAATGTAAGATCGAGAGCGTTTGCGAACTTGGATCCAGGAACGTTCTTAGCGACAGAAACGTTCATTGTTGTTGATGATGGCCATGATGTCTGGTCGATCCATGAGGTGACCAAGGTATATGTGCCAGCTTCTAATTCAACGCTGGTTTCGATGGACTTGCCATAAGATGCCCAGTAGCCTGAACCTGTCTTTGAAGCCTGAACTGTTGCAACTTCTTCTCCAGCTGCGTTGATAAGGGTGAGCTTCATGCCATATGTGGTTGTTGTTGTATCAGCACCGATATCATATGTACCAGCTTCATCGATTGTGACTGAATAGTAGTTAGATGCTGTTCCAACGATACCCTTAGTAATAGCAACTTTTGATCCGTCTGCTGAGATAACGCCTGCAGCTGGGTTGTCCATAGATGAACCTGCTGGAGGGTTGCCTAATGTGAATCCTGCATACTTGCTATCATCATTATTGGTGTTATTTGAGTTCCAAGTTAATGCAATGTAGTATGTCTTGCCTGCCTTAGCCTCAAGCAATGCGCCTGATGCTGTGTTGTTTGTGCCATAGACATATGCCTTCTGGGTAAGTGCGCCAGTCTCTTCGTTTTCTTCGAAGACGTACTGGCCTGACCATGTTGATCCATCGAGAGATGGTGCATAGTAATATGACTTATCTTCTGTTGCAGTGAACTTATACCAGTTGATGCAATCCGATGAGCCGTTGACTGGTAAGACGTGCTGGACGCTTGCGCTTGCAGGATCGATGACTGTTGCGTTTGCACGTGAGTCATTGTCTGTTGACTTGAAGAATTCGAAGTTAGCTGTACCGTAAGCTCTATAATCTGCATAACCGGAATATGAGCTGTAGTACATCTGCCATGAGATTCTATATGTCTTTCCAGCGACTGCGTCGATTGTGCATGCTGAGTATGACTGGTTAGCGGTATTGGAGTGCTGGATTTCTGCCCCGTTTGTTCTTGAGATGTAGTTGACAGTAATTTCTGTTCCGTCTTCGTTCCATGCTCTGAATCTTGGAGCAACACCTGTTGTACCGATTGTCTGAGCAACAGTGTTGTTCTTGTTGATGAGCCAGTAGTGTCCTGATTCTTCTGCTGTGAATTCGAAGTAGAGCATATTCATGCCTTCGAATGTTTCCATAGCGAACGAATCGCCTGGATTGATTACGCGTGGTTCCTGGAGGCTGTTACCTGCTGGGAGTGCTTCATAGTGAGCGTAGATCTCCTTAGCTGCAGTTACTGCTGCATCCATATCAACGAGATCTCCGCCTTCTGCTGCTGTATACCAGCCTGCGAACTTCATTCCGGTCTTTAGTGGCTTGATATTCTCTGCCTTCTTGCCGACCTTGACTGATGAAACGATATCGTCTCCTGAACCATTAACTGTACCACCGTTTAAGTGATATGTATAAGTTACGAGAACTGAGTCTGAGCAAATGACGTTGTCGATGTCCATTTTGGTGGTCTTGCCATCGATGAGGGCTGCCCACTCCAATTCTGTTCCACCGAATGTGACCTTCTTAACGGATGCGGATGTTGCACCGAAGAAGTCGGTTGAAGGAATTGCCTGGACTCCTGCTGCCATGATGACTTCAGTGTTAGCTGTTGGCCATGATGAGCCGCCAAGTGTTGTGAAGTTTGTAGCATTCCAATAAAGGGTAGCAATTGATGTTGTGCCGAATACTGATCCAGCCATTTCGGTTAAGTCTCTTGGAAGTGTGAATTCTGTGAGCTTTGAGCATCTTGAGAAACACCAAGAATCGATGTATTTGATGGTTGCTGGAAGAGTGATCTTTTCAAGATATGAGCAGTTTTCGAATGCGCCGTTTGAGTTTGTTGAGGCGGTTGTTGTTTCGTCAAGACCTGTGATCTTGCCTAAATATGTTGCGACATATCCGTTGACGGAGACTGCGTCTTCAGGGATGTATGCCTCCTTAATTGATGTATTTTCCTTGTAAGCGTTGTATTCGCCTTCTCTGATTTTTGATTCAGCGACCTTGATGCCGACATATCCTGTGCCCTGAACACCCTTGACGTTAGCTGCTTGGGTGACTGGGGTTGAAACTGTTCCTGCGAGGTCTGTAACGTTAAATGTGACGTTGACGGCTGCATATGCATACTGAGCAGGAATGTTCGCGAGCGTATATACCATATAATATGTATATTCTTCGCCTGGAGCTGTAGACCACTTGATTGATTCAGCGTCTGCAACTGATGTATAGACTGCTTCAACTTCGAATTCAGAAGCTTCTTTGATGACTGTTTCGCCATCAACGATTGCAGCTCTTGACCACTTAGCGCCTGCTAAGCCCTGGTAGCCTGTTAATGCTGCAACGAAACGAAGTGACTTTGTTCCTTCTGTTGCGCCGTCCATGATCTGAACGCCGATGACTGGAGCAACGCTATCAGCTTCTCCTGCTCTCTTGATGTGATTGCCGAATGCGATAGCTTCGCCGATTGTGTCAGCTTTTGTTGTTTCGTGTAAAACCTGGTTGCCTGCGACAACTGCTGGTTTTGAGAATGCTCTGATTCCGAGTGATCCGACTGTGCCGAAGCCGAGTAATGCGGCGACGGATAATGCAAATAATTTCTTGTTATTCATTGTTTAGTCCTCCGATTACCAATTTTCGACTGTACCATCGCTTGGTCCAGCTTCGCCACCTTCTGTGAATGGCTTTTCGATTGCTTCGATGACGATGTTGTATTCGCCTTCGCCTGTGAATTCAAAGACGTATGCTGTCATTGCTCCGCCGATGTCTGCGCCGCCGAGTGTTGTTGCTGTTGCTGCAACACCGTTGACCTTAACTGACTTGATGAGGTAACCATCTTCAGCGACTGCCATGATGTATGCCATGTCGCCTTCTGCGTAGACCCATTCGATTGTTGAGCCCTCTTCTGCGTAGAGAGGATCTGCTTCTGGGTCAGCTGTGTAGACCATGACTTCTGTGTATGCAACACCTGTAGTTTCTTCTGACCATGAAACTGCGATGTTCTTTGAAAGTGCTGTTTCGACTGTGATTGTGTATTCACCGTCTGCATTGAATTCGTAGACGTATGCTGTCATTGCTCCGCCGATATCAGCTCCGCCGAGAGTTGTTGCTGTTGCTTCAACTCCGTTGACCTTGACTGAGGTAACTTCGTAGCCATCTTCAGCGACTGCCATGATGTAAGCCACATCGCCTTCTGCATAAGCCCATTCGATTGTTGAGCCCTCTTCTGCATAGAGAGGATCTGCTTCTGGGTCAGCTGTGTAGACCATGACGTCCATGTAGTCGACGTGGTCTGTTTCAGCATTCCATGATAAGTATGTATTGATTGCGACTTCTGTCTCGATTGTGATTGTGTAGTCGCCTGCTTCTTCGAAGTTGTAGACGTATGCTGTCATTGCTCCGCCGATGTCTGCGCCGCCGAGTGTTGTTGCGGTTGCCTCTTCGCCGTTGACCTTAACGGATGAAACGACGTATCCGTCTTCTGCAACTGCCATGATGTAAGCCATATCGCCTTCTGCATAAGCCCATTCGATTGTTGAGCCTTCTTCTGCATAGAGTGGATCCGCTTCCTCGTCTGCTGTGTAGACCATGACGTCGATGTAATCAACGTGGTCTGTCTCTTCGTTCCATGTCAATGTTGTATCGACTGCTGGAACGAGTTCGTATGTGACTGTATATTCGCCTGCTGAGGTGAATGTGTACATGAAGAATGTTTCTTCCTGGCCCCATGGATTTCTCTGCGTGACCTTTTCTGTTGCAGCTCCGTTGACCTTGACGTTCTCGAGGACGTATCCATCAACTGGCATGCCAGCGAGCATCATGTAGTCGCCTTCTTCATACTTCCAGTCGACTGATGTTCCGCCGTCTGGATAGATAACGTCTGCGTATTCGTCTGCTCTATAGATTGCTGCGTCGACGAAGTAGAAGTCGTCATCGCTGTAATCGAATGAGAGGGTTGAATCTGCCATCTCGAATCTGACTGTATATGTTGTTGCGTCTGTGACTGTGAAGAATGCCTTGTGA
>JAKSVD010000031.1 GCA_024408305.1 Bacilli bacterium
TCAAATGGAAAAGATGATTTAGCGGTAAAGCGTATTATTAACGTTCCAAAGAGAAGTATCGGAGATACTTCAGTTGACCGTATTAGAGAAGAGGCTAATCGAGCGGGGTTGAGTATGTATGAATACATGTTCCATATCGGTGAATTTATGGAATCAACAACCGTTCCAACAAGAGTTATTAAAAAGACATCTGAATTCATCGATTTGATGGAAGATACAAAACATAAGCTTCTTGATGGATTAGAAGTGTATTCTCAGGTGCTGAAAGATTTCGTTGAAGCAATCGGATATATGGAATATCTAAAAGAGGATGAAGATCCAGATGAAGATAGAATCAAAAACGTTAATGCGTTATTTGACGATATCAATAACTTTATCGATAAAAATCCAGAGGCTAATTTTGAAGAATACCTGCAAAATGTTGCTCTTTTATCTGCCCAGGACGATATCAGCGGCGGTAATTTTGTTTCACTTATGACAATCCATATTGCTAAGGGATTGGAGTTCGATAACGTCTTTATCATTGGTATGATCCAGGATGTTTTCCCAAGTATGCGTTCTCTAGATGACGCCGGAAGAGACGGTGCAGAAGAAGAAAGAAGACTCGCATACGTTGCTATGACTAGAGCTAAAAAGAGGCTCTTCTGTTCTTGCAATGAGAGCTATTCTTACATCACCGATTCTAGACAAACACCATCCCAATTCTTTAAGGAAGCAGAAATCTCACTCCCAAGGACATCCTATTATCAAAATAGTTCAGTGTGGAAGAGCCCAAGCTATGGAAAGACGCCTTCTAGCGGATATGGTTCAAATAGACCTAAACCTGGAAGTTCGTATTTCGATGATGGAAAACCTGCTGATCCATTTGAATCTCCAAAACCAGCCGCAGTACCTAAACCAGCTCCTGCAACGAATGGTATACAGGATTGGAAGGTTGGAGATTATGTCGAACATGGTAAGTTTGGCAAAGGCAAAGTTGTTGAAATCATAAGTGACAAGATCATCAGGATTGATTTTGAAAAAGAGGGAATGAAAACATTGCTATCAAGCCATCCAATGTTAACTAGAATGAAATCCGAAGGAGGAGACGCATGACATTTGAAAACGCTCAGGAAAGAGTTAAAGAACTAACAGCTTTGCTCGAGAGATATAACTACGAATATTACGTTTTAAATGAATCCTCAGTTTCAGACGCTGAATTCGATCGATTAATGAACGAATTGAAGATGCTTGAAACCGAATTCCCTGGACTGAAGAGCAAAAATTCGCCAACCCAACGCGTGGGCGGATTTGTACAGTCAGAATTCAAGAAAATCCCTCACAAAAGGTTAATGCTTTCGCTTGGAAACGTCTTTAACGAAGATGAGATGAGAGCATGGGATAAGCGTGTTCGTGAGATGCTTGGTGTAGATCAAGTAACGTACACAGGAGAGCTTAAAATCGATGGTCTTGGCATGTCCTTGATTTATGATGGTGGAGAGTTCCAATATGCCGTTACTCGTGGAGATGGAGAGGTTGGCGAAGATGTTACATCAAACGTTTTAACCATCCGTTCAATTCCAATGCACGTTGAGGAAAAGAGGCCTTTTGAAGTTAGAGGCGAAGTTTTCATGCCTAATGCTTCATTAATTTCTTTAAACCAAAAACGAGAGGCAAATGGAGAACCGCTATTTGCTAACGCAAGAAATGCTGCGGCAGGCTCTATTAGAAATTTAGATTCAAGCGTAGCTGCGTCAAGAAAACTAGATGCTTATTGGTATTATTTAGTTAATGCAAGAGAACTAGGTCAGCACATCCATTCAGATACTTTAGATTATCTTGATAATCTTGGCTTTAAAACAAACCATGAGAGACGTGTTCTTCACGGCGTTGAAGAAGTTATTGCCTATATGAACGAAATGACTGAAAAGAGAGATTCTTTGGGCTATGACATCGACGGGCTTGTCTTTAAGGTAAACAATATCGATTTATACGACAAAATGGGATATACAGCTAAGGAACCAAGATGGGCTATCGCTTATAAGTTCCCTCCAACCGAAGTTACAACAAAGCTTTTAGACATTTTCTTAACCATCGGCCGAACCGGACGAGTTACTCCTAATGCTGTTCTTGAACCGGTTAGAGTCGCAGGCTCCCTCGTCCAACGCGCTACATTGAATAATGAAGACTTCATTGCAGAGAAAGGATTGATGATCGGAGATATCATTGGTTTGCATAAAGCCGCAGACGTTATTCCAGAAGTTACTGGACCAATTGTTAAGGCTAGAACTGGAGCTGAAATTCCTTTCATTATGCCAGAAACATGCCCGATTTGCGGAAATCCTCTTACAAAAGTAGGTGGTTTGCATTATTGTTTGAACACAAATTGTGAATCAAGAAAGATTGAATCGATTATCCACTTCGCGTCTAGAAATGCTATGGATATCGATGGAATGGGTGAAAAAGTTGTCGAAGTCTTATTCGGCGAAGGGTTCATCCATAATATCCCGAGCATTTATAGACTCCAAGATCATGCCGAGGAAATCAAACAACTAGATGGTTGGAGCGATAAATCAATCAATGCCCTGCTTAATGCCATTGAAGATTCTAAAGGAAAGTCACTAGAACGTTTGCTTTTCGGATTGGGAATTAAAGAAGTTGGCGAAAAGATGAGTAAGGTTCTTGCTAAGAGATATAAGAATATTGATGATTTCTTCAATCTAAGCGAGGAAGAATTGCAGAAGATTCCAGATATCGGACCTGTTGCTGCTCATTCAGTTTATGAATTCTTCCATGACGAAAACAAATTGAATGAGATCATGGAACTCAAGATGAATTGTGTTAATACAGAGTATCTTGGCACCGATACGGTTGACGTTAATTCATATTTCTACGGCAAGACAATTGTATTAACAGGTACGTTAGAAAAGTATTCAAGAGATGAAATGACTGAAATTCTTGAAGGAATTGGTGCTAAGTGTTCCGGTTCAGTTTCTAAGAAGACTGACATTGTAATTGCCGGCCCTGGTGCTGGCAGTAAACTTACAAAAGCTCAGCAATTAGGCATCGAAATCATGGATGAAGAGACTGCTATATCTCATTTATCCAGACTTACAGGCAACTAAAGAAATTACCCTCCTATCTAGTGAGGGTTTTTCATTTCAAAGAAGTTAAAACTAATTCATCTAGTATTGAGTTTGATTTTCCTTTATTTCTATAGAAAATGGCATAAACTATAGTTAAGGAATTATCAGGAGGTTAACATTTATGATGGATGAACAGATCATTGAATTAATGGATTTCCTTAGAAAAGTTGATGAGTTTGATTTACCTACATATAAGGAATTGCCATCAGTGCCGCTTTATATGGAACAAGTAATTACATATGTTAATGGCGTTTTAAAACCATTAAGCGATAAGGATAAAAATGTCCTTACATCATTCATGGTCAACAATTACGTTAAGGCCAAGATTATTGATGAGCCAGAGAACAAAAAGTATTCTAAGAATCACCTAGGATATTTAATTGCAATAAGTCTTTTGAAACAGGTGCTATCTATTTCAGAAACTAGTCTTCTAATCGAATTAGATGGCGATATTTCTAAAGAAGATTCAGTATTATACGAATTCTTCCGTTTAATGGTTCGCGATATTGTTAAAGATGAAACATCTAGAATGGTGCAGCGTGCAGAAAAGTATTCAAAGGATTATTATAAGGAACGCGAGGAAGGAAGCGATGAAGCCGCTGACGTCCATTTAAGGGATAGCCTTGGCCTTATTGCATTAAGGTTGTCTATAAAAGCAGCTGTCGAGAAAGCAATCGCAGAAGCTCTATTAACTGCTGTTGGAAAAGGCATGCACGGAGAAAAGAATTTTGAAGACGTGCAGAATCCAACAAGCAAGCAAGAAAAGAGAGTCAGAAAGAACGCAAAGACTGAAGCTCACAAAATTGCAAAAGGCAAAAAGAAGAGTTCTAAATAAGGAAGATTATCATGAAAAACATTTTAGTTACTGGAGGTTTGGGATTTATTGGTTCAGAAACAGTATGTGCCTTAATCAATAACGGTTACACCCCAATTATCGTTGACGATTTGTCAAATTCAAAAGAGTCTGTTCTAGACAGAATTCAAATCATTACAGGCGTTAAACCTATGTTTTACCGTGCGAATTGCACAGATTTTGAGGTAATGGACAAGATTTTTGCATCAAATCAGATCGACGGCATCATTCATTTTGCGGCATTTAAGGCCGTTGGAGAATCCGTCTCCAAACCAATCGAATATTATTCAAATAATTTGAAGAGCTCTCTTACGATGCTTGAACTTATGAAAAAATATGGAGTTCGTAATTTCATCTTCTCATCGAGCGCTACAGTTTATGGCTGTGCCGAAAGAATGCCATTGGTAGAGTCGGATCCTACAGGCGGTGCAACAAATCCTTATGGCGAAACCAAAGTCATGAACGAGAGAATACTTACCGATGTTGCAAAGGCAAATAAAGATTTCAACATCGCGTTACTAAGATATTTCAATCCAATCGGAGCACATCCATCAGGATTGCTTGGTGAAGATCCAAACGGCATTCCAAATAACTTAATGCCATATATTTCACAGGTTTCGATTGGCAAATTAGCAAAGTTACATGTCTTTGGCGACGATTACCCTACACCAGATGGAACAGGAATAAGAGATTACATCCATGTTGTTGACCTCGCAGAAGGCCATGTTGCCGCCTTAAATAAGCTTGCACAAAATCCGGGACTTGTTATCTATAATTTAGGCACAGGAAAAGGTACTTCCGTATTGGAATTGGTTCATGCTTTTGAAGAGGCTAATGGGGTTAAGATTCCATTAAGCATTGATCCTAGACGCCCGGGCGACGTTGCAGAAAACTATGCTAACTGCGATAAGGCATTTAATGAACTTGGTTGGAAGGCAAGATTTACTATCGTTGACGCTTGTCGTGATGCCTATAATTTCCAAAAAAAGAACCCTAGAGGAATTGAATAGTTATTGAGAGTAAATAAAGATCGCCTTCGCGGCGATCTTTTTATTTTCTTTTTGTGGTAGAGAACAGAGGCTTTTCTTTTCTTCCAGGCGTTTTCGATTTGGTGATTTCAAATGGAATTTTACCGTCCTTGATGCATTGCTTTAAGAAGATATTTATGGCTCCTGACATAGTTAAACCGAAGTCTTCAAATAGCTCTTCAGCTTCAATTTTAGTCTCTCTATCGACCCTAACAGTAACTATTTCTCTTTCCATAAAATTACTCCCCGTATAGCAAAAGTATTACATAACGCTATACAAACGTAAAGTAAAAATATACAACAACTAGCAATATGCTATCTTTTTCATCTTTTTATAATTTCCAATTGTTCGAATACTTAAAAAACAAGCTTTAATATTTCCAAGAGGTAAAAATAAAATGGATAAATTTTCTTTGACGTTACCAAATGGAAAGCAGTGGAAGGGCAGATCCTTCCCGCAAGATGGAGCAACGCGTAATTTATTAATATTGACGGGCATGTGCGAGCATGCGCAGCGTTATAAGGGTTTTGCTGAATACTTAAACTCATTAGGCTTTAACGTCTATGTTTTGGATGCTATGGGTCAAGGCCTTAACGTAGATTCGCCAGACAATCTTCAAAAAGTTCATGAAGGAGACTTTGAAGACAACATCGAAGCCGCATACATAAAACTGACAGAACTCAAAGATTTAGGACTCCCTTCATATTTGATGGGACATTCAATGGGAAGCTTTATGACTCAGTATTTTATTGAGTTGCATCCAAACTATGCCGATAAGGTCGTGTTGTGCGGTTCGAATGGTGGGCAGGCAGGTCTTATGTCGTTATCGAAAGTTATCGCATATTTTCACGTCAATAAAAAGAATTGGGACAAGCCTTCTCACTTTATACAAAATTTAGTATTGGGTTCTTATTCAAAATCAATAAAAAAACAGGAAAACCGATTCAGATTGGCTATCCTATAACGAAGCTAATGTAACTGAGTATATTGCCGATCCATATTCAGGGGTTGTGAATAGCAACGGATTCTGGAAAGAGTTTCTCAACGGTATGGCAAAAATTTGGAGCAAAAATATGTATCCAAGCTTTCAAAAACAGAAAGGATATTGATTGTCGCTGGAAAGGATGACCCTGTAGGACAATGCGGAAAAGGAATAATATCCTTGCAAAAACAATATGTTAAAGCTGGAATTACATCTTTAGAAGTAAAGCTCTATGATCAAATGAGACATGAAATTTTAAACGAAGACAACAAGATGATCGTCTACTCTGATATTTCGAATTTCCTCTTGTCTTAAATTCCAACAATAAGGTGGTTTGTTTCTCTATGATTATTTGAGATTTACATCCACCTTTTTTAATTGAATATGTTACTTTTATGACATTTTTTGTTGATGTCTTTTTTTGATAAATTAATGTTATATAGATTATTAGAGTTTTAAATGAAATATTATGTCAAATACCCTGTCAACCAAAAAATTCGATTATTTTATTGTTTGCTTCTTTTATTAAAAGAATGTAAAGATTAACTATACGAAATCAACAATGTTGATATAATACTGCCGGAGGTCATATATGAGTAGGAAAAAAGATAGTTCAATATTACTAGAAAATAGAAGAGCTCATTTTGAGTACTTTCTTTCTGATTTCATGACCGCCGGTCTTGTTTTAACTGGAACTGAGATTAAATCCCTTAGGCAACGTAATGCTGGCATTTCTGACGCATATGTCTTTGTTAAAGACGGAGAAGCCTGGATTGCTAATATGCACATTGCCGCTTATAAAGAAGGGAATATCTTCAATGTTGATCATCTTAGAGACAGGAAATTGCTTCTTGCTAAGCATGAGATTCACAAACTTAATAATGCTTTAACTGCAACGGGCAATACATGCGTTCCTACCAAGGTTTTTCTTTCCAAAGGATATGCAAAAGTGGAAATCGCTGTTGCTAAGGGTAAGAAATTACATGACAAGAGAGACTCCATTAAAGACCGTGACATAAAGAGAAAAATAGATGCTGCTACGAAAGGGGACTTCGAATGAATGTAAAGGAAGTTTTTGAGTTTTTAGATAGCCGCGAAATGTATATGGTTAGATATGAAAGAGACGATTGGGATAGGTTCCTAAAGCGTAACTCAATCACTTACAAAATACCTTATATTCATATTGCGGGTTCTAACGGAAAAGGATCGACAGCTAAGTATATTCAAGAAATATATAAAGCTAAGGGATATAAGGTTGGATTGTTTACTAGTCCTTACTTCTATAGGATGAATGAAATGATCTCAATAAATGGCGAAGAAATTAGCGATGATAAAATTGCTGAGATTGTATCAAAATATGAAAAAGATATCGGTAAGTATAATCTATCAAAATTTGAGGTAGAAACCCTTATTGCGATTGATTATTTCAACAATTCCTCAGTCGATGTTGCTGTCATTGAATGTGGAATGGGTGGAGAAATTGATAGCACTAACATACCAGATTCAAAGCCTCTTCTCTCGATTATCACGTCTGTTAGTTTGGAACATACAAATTTCTTAGGATCGACAGTAACAGAGATCGCCATGAACAAAGCCGGAATTATTAAAAGATTCTCACCAGTTTTGACAGGTCATTTAAGCGAAGATGCTGATACGGTAATTAGATCTGTCGCAAAGAAGAATGATAGCGATATTCATGTCGTTGATATTTTCCATCATGAGTTGTTGTTGGGGGATAAATACCACTTCGATTATGGAGCTTTACAATTAGATTTAAATTCAACTGCTAAGTTCATGATTACTAATGCAACATTAGCTATTGACGCTGTTACAATTTTGAATGACAAATTGCCTGTTGATACTGATGCAATTAGGGCTGGATTGTTGTCAAAACCATTCCCTTGCAGAATGGAAAGATTCGGCAACATCATTCTTGATGGCGCTCACTGTCCAGAGGGAATCGAAGCCATTATGGAATCCATCATGCCGGTAGCTCGCGGAAAGCATGTTCATACAGTCTTCGCCTGTTTTAGAGACAAGAATATTGCAATCGAGCTTCCAAGACTCGATCGTGATTCAACCGATTTGACAATAACTACATTCCCGCATCCTAGGGCGCGTGAAATGATGGACTACTTCCTTTATTTAGATGATTATGCTTATGTCGATGACTATAAAGAGGCCATTGAGGGGCTTAATCAAAAATATCCAGATGACATAATTCTTGTTACTGGATCATTGTCGTTTGTCGCTTTAGTTAGGGAGTATTTAAACAACAAATAATTTATGAAAAATAGAGCATTATCAGAAGTTCAGAAAGTCGTCTTAGCCGCTATGTTTCTTGCATTGGCAATTGCCATGACATATGTTGCTAAACTTATCCAACCAGCTGGTGGTTATTTACGTTTTTCATTAACGCCAGGAATTGTTGTTTTCTCTTCGCTTCTTTTAGGCCCATTCTACGGTGCTATAGTTGGTGCGGGCTCAGATTTGCTAAATGCAATTATTATTCCTCAAGGGGCAATTAATTATCTTTTAACAATCGTATATGGATTACTTGGCGTCGCTCCATGGGCTTTAAAAATGCTTGTTGCCAGATGGGAATGGACAAAGAAGCCTGTTGTAATATGGGCTACTTTTGCCGTGATTTTTGTTGGAATTGCTGTGATTATGTTTGCAACTGATTGGGTTTCTGGCGCATTCTTCAAAGATGGCGGTTACAAGACTTTCTTTGGCACTACAAATGGCTGGCTAAAGCTTGCGGTTTTGGCTGTATTCGCAGTTGCTTTCGCTATCTCGTGTATATTCTTATATTTCATGAATAAGAGATTTGAGGCTCGCAATCAAAGCGTTTTATCTCCTTATCAAATTGGGTTTATCGCCGTCGTTTCTGAATTTATTTTTATGGTTATCGGAAAGTCCTTTGCTTTCTATTTCTGGTATTCATTCTTATCCAGTGGAACCTGGAGCTCATTCTTCTTCTGGGGCCCATTTGCTGTTTTGGTAATTGCAATGCCAGTTAATATTTTATTAATCACTTTAGTCAACTGCTTACTCCTTCCGGTCGCTCAAAAAGTTATCAGCCCTCGCAGAGGTGTATCAAATGGAAAATAAAGATGTAGAATTAGTGGAGGAGACTCCAGAGGAAATTAAATCAAACAAGAAATCCATGATTGGATGGATAGTGTTTTTCTCAGTGATGGTCGTCTTAATGGTCGGCTGCATTGTAGTTATAAAAGTTTTAGGAGACTAAATATGGCTGTATTTGAAATTGAAAGGCTTAACGGAACTGCTGTTACAGTTGACACGGAAAAAAGATCTGTTGAAAGATTCCGTTACAAAGTGAAATTTACACCAAATGAATGGAAACTTTTGGTTATGCTTTATAAGGCCAACGGAGATATGGTTAAGAGAGATGAACTCATTGCTCATATATGGAACGGAGAAGTGCATTCCACTCGAACCGTTGATATGCATTTATCAGCCGTTAGAAAGAAGCTTGCTTATATCAAAGGAGCTACCATTAAATCCTGCTATGGCAAAGGTTATAAGTTTGTCATGCTCGAAAAGTTCTAAGCGAACAAATGCACTATAATGTAAGAAATGCCCTTTGGGGCTTTTCTTTTTCGTGATTTATCTTTAACAAACCTTTAGAATAGTGTGGCATCGCAGGAGGAAGCGAATATGAACCTTAAAAGAAAAGATTATATTGGCTGGGAAGAATATTTCATGGGTATCGCTCAGTTAAGTGCTTTAAGAAGTAAGGATCCATCCACTCAAGTTGGAGCATGTATCGTAGATAAGGAACATAAAGTCGTTTCCATTGGATATAACGGTATGCCTAGAGGGATCGACGACGATGTTGCTCCTTGGGGAAAAGGCGAGGGTCTCGATTCTAAGTATCTATATGTCAGGCATGGCGAATTAAATGCTATTTTGAACGCAAGAGACGGCGCACAGCTCGCTGGTTGCTCGCTCTATGTCACCTTATTCCCTTGTAACGAATGTGCAAAAGCAGTCGTTCAAACAGGAATCAAGGAAGTAGTTTATTTAGATAACAAGTATGAAGATCAGTTAATCTTCAAAGCATCAAAAGACATGCTCGAAAAAGCCGGTGTTGTTGTTCGCAAATACGAAGGGCCTGTTTTGGATATTAAGATCTAATGAAGAAAACATTTTGGTATAGATTATTAGTTTTATTTATCGCCTATGCGCTTTTTGCAGTAGTTGTTTTAAGCTCGATATCAGGCGTTGTTGAAACATGGCTGTTCTGGTTGATTTTTGGAATTGTTATTGGCGGATTCGTTGTGCTTGTCACAACAGAAGAATTGGTTCGTTATTTTAAGGGAAAGAAGATTAAGAATGTCTAATATCATTGAAATCAACAACTTATCTTTTTCCTACGAAGAAGGAAGCAAGACGTTGGATGGCGTCTCTTTTGTTGTTGAAGAGGGGTCATATGTCACACTCATCGGACACAATGGTTCAGGCAAGTCAACATTGGCAAAGGTAATTTCCGGACTAGTTGATGATTTTACGGGTGAAGTCAAGGTATTCGGTCTTGATGTTGACAGGAAAAATATCAAGGAAATCCGTGCAAAACTTGGTTTAGTTTTCCAGAATCCTGACAACCAGTTTGTTGGTTCAACCGTTAGAGACGATATGGCTTTTGGCCTAGAAAATAGATGCATTCCGACAGAGGAAATGAATCCTATAATCGAGAAATTTGCTGCTGAAGCTGGAATGTCTGAATTCTTGGATACCGCTCCAGAAAATCTTTCGGGCGGACAAAAACAAAGGGTTGCAATTGCTGGCATTTTGTCAATGTCCCCTGATTTAATCATTTATGATGAAGCCACATCGATGCTAGACCCAGTTGGTAAGAAAGACATCTTGAGGCTCACATTGAAACTCAAGGAAGAAAATCCGAAGCTAACTGTATTTTCTATCACTCATGACGTTGAAGAAGCCTGGCACGCAGACAAGGTACTTGTTTTAAACAAGGGACATCTTGTATTGGAGGGAACGCCAAAAGAAGTTTTCTCACACAGTGATGAATTGGAAAAAATCCATCTTGAAGCGCCATTCATCGTTTCTTTAATCAAGGCTTTGAGAAACAATGGAATAAATGTCCCTGATAACATCTCATCTGAAGAGGAATTGGAGGATTATCTATGTCGATAGTATTCTCCAACGTTTTCCATACATACGGATTGAAGAGTCCTTTTGCCTTCAACGCTCTTGATGACGTTAATTTGACATTAGAAGAAGGGAAATTTATCGCAATTGTCGGTAGAACCGGCTCAGGTAAATCAACCCTTGTTCAACATATGAACGCCTTGCTAAAGCCAACACAAGGCAAAGTTGTGATCAATGAATGGATAAATTCATCTGATAAAAAAGAAAGAACAAAGAAATTAGCTGGACTTAGAAAAGATGTTGGTATGGTTTTCCAATTCCCTGAATATCAGCTCTTTGAAGATTCAGTAATTAAGGACGTTGCTTTTGGGCCAATGAATTTTGGCGTTAAGGAAAAAGAAGCCACTGAATTTGCTAAAGAAGCTTTATCTCGTGTTGGATTAGACGAATCCTTCTATGAGAGATCACCATTCCAGTTATCCGGTGGAGAAAAGAGGAAAGTTGCAATTGCGGGCATTCTTGCTATGTCCCCAAAGATCCTTGTTGTTGATGAGCCTACTGCTGGTTTAGATCCTCAAGCTTCAAAAGAAATGATGTCTTTATTTAGAACCGTTCTTGAATCGGGTACGACCATTATCCTAGTCAGCCATGACATGGATATCGTTGCTGAATATGCAGACGAAGTCATCGTAATGGAAAGCGGGCAAGTGAAGAAGCAGTGCAAGCCTGAAGAATTATTTGGAATTGCTTTGCAGGAATATTCCTTGGACAAACCTCATACTTACGCTTTTGCCGAATCGTTAAGACAAAAAGGAATTGATATTCAGTCAAAATCCCTGAAAAACGTAAATGAATTGGCTCTTGCCATAAAGGAGAAACTCAATGGCTAGTTTTTCTTTAGGTAAGTATGTCCCATTTAAAACGCCTATCCACAAAATGGATCCTCGCGTTAAAGTTGCCGCCCTCATTTTCTTGATGGTTGCAGTTTTCTTGAGCTACGGAAGCTACACCATGACATTCACCGTTATGGGCGCGTTAGCTTTATTGATTTTGATATTGATGCTGGTTTCAAAAACATCGATTCTAAAGTTCCTAAAATCCCTTAAGAGTCTATGGTTCATGATCATATTCTTGCTGATTATTTATATCGTAATGCCGAGAACTACTGGTTCTCTAACTCCTGCATTCCAAATTAAAGGATATCAATTTTATTGGGAGTCATTTCTCGATGCAGGAAGAATTCTTCTTAGGTTAGTTATGATGATTGCGCTTAGCATGATTCTTACATCTACGACCGCTCCGTTGGATCTCACTTTTGCCTTAGAATGGTACATGACGCCGTTTAAGTTAATCGGTTTCCCTGCGCATATTATCGCAATGACAATATCATTAGCGCTTCGTTTTATCCCTACAATTCTCGAGGATGTTGATCGAATCATGAAAGCTCAAACATCTAGAGGAGTTGATTTTGAACACGGTGGTTTCTTTAAGAAAATCAAGGCAATCATTTCCATGATTATCCCTTTATTCGTCTCTGCTTTTGTTAGAAGCGATGAGTTGGCTAACGCTATGGAATGTAGGGGATACGATCCAAACGGCAAGAGAACTAGATATAAGAAATTATCATTCCGAGTCGGTGATTTCTTTGCCCTGCTATTTGTTGCCTGTGTGTTGGCGGGTTCCATTTATATTACTGCTAGTGGTTTTGATTTATATGCTTTATTGGGAGTTAGCGTGTTATGAGTAACTATTTGATGATTGTTGCTTATAACGGCAAAAACTTCAAAGGTTTCGAAAAACAGGTCGGTCTAAGGACTGTGCAAGGAGAACTTGAGACTGTAGTTAGCTCAGTTTTGGGCATTAACACTCCGGTTCATGGTTCTGGTAGAACTGACGCTGGAGTGCATGCTTT